>NZ_JBEXJK010000016.1:0-49000 GCF_040609095.1 Kitasatospora sp. NPDC004799 | reverse complement strand
GCGGGCCTGTACCGCCCGGCCGCGGCGGCCGTCACCGTGGCGACCCGGATCCGGGCGGCGCGTTCCGGCGCGCCCGACCACCGCCTGGTGGACCTGGTGGCCGGCCTGCGCGAACTGCTCGGCCTCACCACCGCCCTGGCCACCGGCGAAGCCCCGGCCGCCGAGCTGCGCGGCACCGCGCGCCAGGCCTACCGGGAGGAGGGCGGTCTGCGGCTCTACGGCCTGTTCGCCGAGCCGGTGCTGACGGCCACCCACGCGGGCGCGGTCAGCTGGGCGGTGGACGCCACCGGGCGCCTGAGCACGATCGCCGAGGTGATGCCGCACGACGACGCGGCGGCCGCCGCCCCGCAGGCGGTCGGGGCGGGCAACCGGACGGTCCGGCTGGGCGACGCCGCGCTCAGCCACCGGGAGTTCAGCCGTGCCGGGCTGGCTGTCCAGGGCGCGACCAGGTCCACCGGCGGTCGGCTGGGCGCCGGCGCCTCGGTGCGGGCGGTCCGCGCGGCGGGCACGGCGTGGACGGCGGAGCCGGCCGCCCGGCTCTGGTCCGAACCGGCAGCCGCCCAGGTGGCGCGGGCGCTCGCGGCGCAGGACCTGCCGTACGAGAGCCGCCCGGCCGGGAGCGACCTGCTGTTCCTGGACGTCACCCTGCTGGGCACCGCCCCCACCGGCCCGGGCGGGACGCCGCAGCTGCTGGCGCGCTGCACGGCGGGCGGATCGGCGGAGGGTCCGGCGGAGGGCGGTCCGGTGATCGTCCTGCGCCCGGCGCACGAGCACCCCGGCCTGCCGTTCCGGGCGAACCTCGCCCTGCTCGCCACCGCGCCCGGCCTGCGGTTGCGGGTGATCGGCCGCCTGGTGCGCGCGGACCGCCCGGAGCTGCACCTGCTCGCGATCGGCACGCCCCCGGACGCCCCTGACCCGCTCACCCTGCCCGCGGACCGGGCGGGCCGGGTCAACCTCGGCCTCGAACGCCTCCAGACCGCCGACCTCGCGGCGCCCGCGACCGCCTCCGCCGCCGCGCCCGGCCCGGTGGTCGAACCGGCGGAGGGCCCGGCGGCCCCGGCGCCGTACGGCCCGCCCGTCCATGTGCTCGGCCGCCGGATCGAGCAGACGGTCACCACCGGTCGGCACGCCCTCGCCCCGGGTGAGGCCTCGGCGGCGGCCGACCGCGCCCTGCTGCGCGCCGCCGGGCTGGCCACCGCCGCCGAGCTCCTCGACGGCCTGCGGGCCGGCGCGGCCGACCGGCAGCGCGACGTCTTCGGCCGGGTCGTCACGGACGACCACGAGGCCTTCGCCACCGCCTGGTTGGCCGCGGCCTCCTACACCGAGGAGCTGGCCACGGCGCTGTGCGCGGCGGCCTGGTCCGGGGAGGGGTGAGCGAGCCGTCGGACGGGAGTGACGTGCCGGGGGCGGAGGGAGCGGAGCGACGATGGAACCACTGATAGCGGCGGTGCGGAGCGCGGACACGAGCGCGGTGGAGGCCCTGCTGGAGGCGGGCGCCGACCCCGACACCGTCGACGAGCACGGCACCCCGGCCCTGGTCCTGGCCGTGGAGGGCTTCGACCTGCCGATGACGGAGACCCTCCTCCAGCACTCGGCGCGGCCGGACGGGGTCGACGCCGAAGGCCGTACCCCGCTGCTCCGCGCGATCGAGCTGGGTGCCTACGACCTCACGGACCGCCTCATCGGCAGCGGTGCCCACCTGTGGATCAAGGACGTGGACGGGCGCGACGCGCTCGCCCTGGCCCGCCACTGGCACGGGACGGACGTCGTGGCCGAGCTGTGCCGCAGGAGCGGCCTTCCGGGGCCGGTCGAGCGCCGGGCCGTCGAGTCCGAGTCCGGAGGCGGGTGCGAGCAACTGTCACTGGGCGGCCTGACCGTCCGGACCGGGCACGCGGCGATCCTCACCCGGCTGGAGAAGTCGTACGGCATCGCGACGCCCTTCGACGAGCTGCTCGCCCGCGCGCTGGCCGAGCCCGACACCGACCACGACGTCTGGTACGAGGCCACCGCCACGCTCGCGATGCGAACCGCCCCCGCCGTCCGGGACACGGCGGCCGCCCTGCGCAAGCGGGCCGACCCCTTGGAGCGCTACTTCGGCGCGGAGGTCCTGCGCCTGATGCACCTCTTCGACGAGAGCGAGGACGAGCTGGTCGACGGACCTCTCGTCGAGCTGTTCCTGCCCTGGGTGGCGAGCGAGCCGGACCCGCGCGTGGCCCGGGCGCTCGCCGCCGCCCTGGCCGATGCCCAGGACCCTCGCCGCGAGGAGCCGCTCGTCGCGCTCACCCGCCACCCTGACGGCGAAGTCCGGCGGACGGCGCTCGCGGGCCTGCACCATGTGATCGAACGGGGTGACCACGCGGCGCGCTCCGCCGCCGTGGAACGCACCGAGGACGAGGAGGCGGTGGTGCGCGTGCAGGCCTGCCGGGCCCTCGCCGCCGCCCCCGTCCACGACCGCGGCGCCGCGGACGTGCTCGCCGCCCGGCTCGCCGACCCGGACGAGGACGTGCGCGTGGAGGCGGCCGCCCGGCTCGCGCTGCGGGACGACCCGAGGGGTGACGACGTCCTGGCCGGCCTCGACCCCGCCGACGAGGAGTCGCCGTACCACTGGCTGCTCTACGAGGTGTCGTGGCACCGTCGCTGACACGCCAGGAGCGACGGCCGCCGGGAGGAAGCACAGCGCGGTATGAGTCGAACTATTTGCACAGACCGGTATTCCGCGCCGACTGGCATACTTGCCGTAGGTGGACACCGGCCGGGACGTCGCACGCGACCTCGTCCGGCGCACGGCACGAGCAGCGCGAGGGAAGGGTGGGCGGAGCCATGGGAATCCACGACGATGCGGCCGAGGTCCGGGCCCGCGGCTGGCGGACGCTCGCCGCGCTGCACGGAATGATCGACACCGCGCTGGAGAAGGCGCTCCAGGCCGAGTTCAAGCTCTCGGTGGTCGAGTACACGGTGCTGGAGGCGCTGTCCCGCCAGGACGGCTGGCACATGCGGATGCAGCAGTTGGCCCGCGCGGCGGCGCTGAGCAGCAGCGCCACCACCCGCCTGGTGAGCCGGCTGGAGGACCGGGGCCTGCTCAGCCGCTTCCTCTGCGTGGACGACCGGCGCGGCATCTACACCGAGTTGACGCCCGAGGGCCGCGACCTGCTGACGGCCGCCCGCCCGGTGCACGACGCCGCCCTGGAGACGACGCTCGCCGAGGCGACCGAGGTCCCCGAGCTGGCCCCGCTGGTCGAGTCGCTCGCCGAGCTCCACCCGGTCCACGCCAAGGCCTGAGACCCGCGGCGCCACCTGAGCCCCGCGCCGGTGCCTCGCCCGGTGGGCCGCGCCGTCATCGCTGCTCCCCGGTCTCCTGGACCCCGGGGGCCTCGGCCAGGGCGTGCTCCGGGCCGGAAGGCTCGGCCGACCCGGTGCCGGGCGCTCCCACCGGGGGACCGTCCCCCGCGGGGCTGCCCGACAGGTCGTACATCCGCGGCAGCACCGGCCGGGGTACGACCACGGCGCCGGGCAGTCCGGGGATCTCGGCGCCCACCGCGAGGCCGCCGTTGACGGGGGCGTCCACGCGCTCGGCGCGGACGGCAGCCCCGGCACCGGCCGCCCCGGCACCGGCCTCGCCGTAGGGCACGGCCGGAGCCCCCGGGGCGCCGAAGGGGGACGGGCCGCCCTGGCCCCCGGCCGTCGTGCCCGAAGGCTCCTGCCCGACGCCGTCAACGCCGTCAACGGCCCCGGACCCGGCCCCAACCCCGCCCCCCGCCCCCGGCGTCCGGGTGATCCGGGCCCCAGACGGCAGCCCGGGCACCGCGGCCGCCCGCCCCGCCCGCTCCAGCAGCGCCGAGGGCACCAGTACCACGGCCCGGGTGCCCCCGTACGGGGACGGCCGCAGGGAGACCCGGACCTCGTGCCGGGCCGCCAGGCGCGCGACGACGAACAGGCCGAGCCGCAGGTCGTCGCCGAGCGCGGAGACGTCCAGCTCGGGCGGGTCGGCCAGGTACGCGTTGAGCCGCTGGTACTCCTCCTCGGTCATGCCGAGGCCGCGGTCCTCGACCTCCACCGACAGGCCCTCGGGGACCTCCTGCGCGGAGACCTGCACCTGGGCGTACGGCGGCGAGAAGGTGGTGCCGTTCTCGATCAGCTCGGCGACCAGGTGGATGACGTCGGCGACGGCCTGCCCGTCCAGCGAGACGCGCGGCACGCCCCGGACCACGACCCGGGAGTAGCTCTCGGTCTCCGAGACCGCGCTGCGCAGCACGTTGACCACGGGCACGGCGGTGCGCCAGCGCCGGGCGGGCAGCGCGCCGCCGAGGATGACCAGGTTCTCGGCGTTGCGCCGCATCCGGGTGGCCAGGTGGTCGACCGCGAACAGTTCGCGCAGCAGCTCCGGGTCCTCGTGCTCCCGCTCCAGCGCGTCCAGCATGCTGATCTGCCGGTGGATCAGGATCTGGGTGCGCCGGGCGATGTTGAGGAAGACCTTCTTCGTCCCCTCGCGGCCCTGGGCCTGGTGGATGATGGCGGCGACCGCGGCCTGGCGGACGGCGGCCAGGCCCTCCGAGGCCTGCTGGACGTCGTCGCCGGTGCGCCGGGGCGGCGCCCAGGAGGGCGGGGCCGGCACCGGCTCCCCGGCGCGCAGCCGCCCGACCACGTCGGGGATCTCCTGCTGGGCGAGCGCGAAGGTGCCGGCCCGCAGGTCGGACAGTCGCGCGGACAGCGCCCAGGCGGTCCGCAGGCCGCGGACCAGACTGAACAGCAGCACCAGGGCGACGGCCGCGCTGCCCGCCAGCAGCGCGGTGCGCTGCCCGGAGTCGCGCAGCAGGTAGACGGCGTAGCCCCAGGCCGCGGCGAGGCCCAGGCTGGGGACCAGGACGAGGGCGAGGAGCGGGCTGCGGAGCGAGCCGGACCGGTCGGCGCGGTGGCCCGTACGGCGGGCCGATATGCCTGGCATCTGATTCCTTGCTGCAGGGCCGAGCCGCGGGACCGGGACGCCGGTCCGGACCGGTGGGTCCGAGCGGCGGGCCGATCCCGTACGGCGCGGCCGGGCTTCAGGGAGTCGGGGCCGGCACTGCCGGACCCGGTGACGTGCTGCCACCGGCCCGGCGGGGTTGCGGCACGGCCGCCGACGTCCCGGAACGCTATCAGCCCGTGGTGGCGGCGTCGCTCCCTCAACTGGCCGGGGACGTACGGCCGATGGCCTCGGAGCGGAGCCCGCGCCGGACGGTTCGCCGACGCAACGCCGCAGCTCGCGGGCCGTCAGCACGATCGGACCGGCGGTTCCCGGAGGCGACGGCCGGCCCCGGGCGGAGCCGTCAGGAACAGGTCACGTACGGTGCCGCGGAGGACGGCCCTCAGCCCGCCAGCGGCATCGGCAGCACCCGTCCGCCCCGCCCCGGCGGCTTCTCCGTCGAGGCCTCCCACTGGGCGCCCTCCCGTGGGACCGTCTCCCGCCCGGTGGCCTCCCGTTGGACCACCTCCCGTTGCACGGTCTCCCGCTGCACGGTCTCCCGCTGGGCGGCCTCCCCTTGGGCGGTGAGTTCGCCCCAGGCCCAGCTGGTCAGCTCGGACAGCTCCGCCGACCACTGCTTGCCGTACGTGCCCGAGGCGACCTGCCCGAGCCGCAGCCGCTGGACGTCCGAGGTGCCGGCCGGCGGGTAGACGTGGGTGGCGTCCCGCAGGTAGCGCTCGATGCCGAACTCGGGCTGGAGGCCGCGGGCGGCGTGGATCTCCATGGCGTTGCGGGCGGAGTCCAGCGCGTACTCGGTGTTGATGAGCTTGGCGTTCATCAGCTCGGCGTCGCAGGCGCGGCCGTGGTCCAGCAGGTGGGAGGCGTGGTAGGCGGCCAGCCGGGCGGTCATCAGCCGCGACTGCATCTCACCCAACTTCAGCATGATGTTGGGAAGTCGGTTGACCGGTCGGCCGTACAGGACGCGCCCCTCGGCGAACCGGACGGTGTCCTCGACGATCGCGGTGTGGATGCCGAGCGCGACGGCGGCGAGGTTGATCCGGCCGTAGAGGGTGGAGGAGGAGTAGGCGACGTCCAGCCCCTGCCCCTCCCGGCCGAGCCGGTTGCCGACCGGGACGCGGCAGTCCTCCAGGAGGATCTCGCCGAAGCTGAAGCCGTGCAGTCCGCTCTGCGACCCGGGGGAGCCGGTGCGGAACCCGGGGCGATCGCTCTCGACCAGGAAGGCGGACAGGCCCCGGCTGCCCCGGCCGGTGCGCAGGACCACGCCGTGCACGTCCCCGATGTGCGAGTTGCCGACGAACCACTTGCGGCCGTTGAGCACGTACTCGTCGCCGTCGCGCACCGCGGTGCCGGTCATCCCGAGCACGTGCCCGCCGGACTCCGGCTCGGTGACGGCGATGGTCGGCAGGCACTCCCCGGAGGCGAACCTCGGCAGCCACGTGCGGCGTTGGGCCGGGGAGCCGTAGTGGAGGACCTTGGCCACGCCCAGCTGCGAGGCCTGCGCGATCGAGCCCGCGGCGCCGCTGACCCGGGCCAGCTCCTCGATGATCACCGTCTTGGCGACGTGCCCCAGGCCGAGGCCGCCGAACTCCCGCGGGATCGTCACACCGATCCAGCCCTGGCGGGCGATCTCCCGGGCCAGCTCGAACTCGATCTTCCGTTCGGCCTCCATCCTGGCCACCCGCGGACGCACCTCCTTCTCCGCGAAGTCACGGACCTCGGCGCGGAGGTCCTCGTGACGGTCGTCGGTGAAGTAGTCCATCGCCATGCTCCGGTCCTCTCGATGCGGGTGGTGCCGTGCCTCCGTCCGTGCCGTCGATGCCGCTCCGGCGACCCCACGGGGGGCGGTGGGGTGTGCGGGGGAGTGCCGGCCGGTCGCCCCGGTGCGATCGGCGCGCGCGTCACCGGGCGGCGTCCCGGCGACGGGCACCGTCCGTGTCTTCGGCAGGGCTCATTGTTGTATGGGGTGCCGGGGCATCCCAGAGTCGATCTTGGATTGGCGCGATTCGGCCCGTCCCCGTCGCGAGGGGTTTCGCCCCTGCCTCGGACGGGAATTGATCACCGCCCTGTGACGGTCCGTCGACAGGTCGTTCACATGCGGTTTTGACTGGCCATCGGCAAGACTGAGGAACGGTCGATCGGAGCCGCCCGGCCGTTCTGATGTCTGGTTACATGTGCGCCATGACTGATGTGATGAGCACTCAAGGCCAGTTCCCGGGTGCCTCCGGGGAGTCCGCGCGAACCCGCAGGCTGCGCGGCCTTGGCCTCAACGACCCGTCCGCGGACGAGGCCTTCGACCGCTTCGCCCACCTGGCAGCCAGTATCACGCGCGCCCCCATCGCGATGGTCAACTTCATCAACGACGAGCGCCAGATGTTCCGGGGGCTCTACATTCCGCCAAGTTCGGCCGACACCGCGGCCGAGGAGGGATCGTCCTGGGCGGACCGCGGCATCGCCTTCGACCTCCCCGCCCGCGAGATGCCGCTGAGTCACGGCTTCTGCCCGCACGTCGTCGCCCAGCGCTCCCCGCTCGCCCTCGACGACATCCTCGCCTACCCCCGGTTCGCCGGGAACCCGGTGGTGGACGAACTCGGCGTCCGCGCCTACCTCGGCGCCCCGCTCGTCGACGACACCAACACCGTCATCGGCACCGTCTGCGTCCTCGACCGGGAACCCCGGCAGTGGGGGCGCGAACGGCTGCGCGACATCCAGCACCTCGCCGAGGCGCTGCTCTCCGAGATCCGGCTGCGCGACAGCCTGCTGGCCCAGCGCCAGGAGATGTTCGCCGCCTTCGACGGCTCGCCGTACCCCATCATGCTCACCGAGGGCCCCGGGCAGGAGATCCGGTACGCCAACGCCCGGCACGCCGACACCTTCGGCGCCCCGACGGCGTACGGGACGATCGGCGCCGCGTACCCGCAGCTCGGCGCGGCGGGCCTCGAACAGGCCGTCGTGGAGGCGTACCACACCGGTCGGGCCGCCGTCCTCGACGACGTCCGGATCCAGTCCGCCCGCCCGGACGCCCAGCGCGGCCGGCAGGTCTTCAGCTTCACCTGCACCCCGCTGCGGGCCGCGCTCACCGGCAAGGTCAACGGCGTGCTCACCGTCGGGATGGACATCACCGCCCAGTCCCGCACCGAGGAGGAGCTCGGCACGCTGGCCGCCCTGCTCGTCGACCGGCTCCAGCAGAGCGGCGCCTCGGTGCCCGGCCGCTCGGCCCTCCCCGGCGCGGCCGGCCCCGGGCTGCCCGGCTGAACCCCCGGCCGGTGCGGAACCGTCCACCACCGTGGCGGGGCGCCTCTCACCCCCGTGGAGAGGACTCCGCCACGGTGCCGTCCGGGGCCGGGAGTTCGCCCCGGGAGCCCCCCGCCGTCCCGCTTGCTCGCTGCCGTCCGCCGTCCGCCGTCCGCCGCCCCCCGTCCGCCGTCCGCCGTCCGTCGGCGGCCCGCCGCCCGGGCCGAGCGGGTGAACCGTCCGCCCGCCGCCGCCCCGACCGGGCCCGCGCCCGGGGTGCCGGATGGTAGGCATGGGCCGCATGGACTGGTTCGCCGCCCCCGACTACTGGCTGAGCCGGCTGCTCGTCCAACGCCTGCTCGCCGCGCTCTTCCTGATCGGATTCCTGGCCGCCGCCGCGCAGTTCCGCGCGCTGATCGGCACCGACGGCATGCTGCCGGTGCCCCGGTTCACCGCCCGGGTCCCGTTCCGCCGGTCGCCCGGCCTGTTCCACCTCCACTACAGCGACCGGTTCTTCGCCGCCGCCGCCTGGAGCGGCGCCGCCCTCGCCGCCGCCGTCGCCGCCGGGCTCGGCGACGCCGTCCCGCTCTGGGCGTCGGTCCTGCTGTGGGCGGTGCTCTGGGGCCTCTACCTCTCCATCGTCAACGTCGGGCAGACCTGGTACTCCTTCGGCTGGGAGTCGCTGCTGCTCGAAGCCGGCTTCCTCGCCGCGTTCCTGGGCAACGCCGACACCGCCCCGCCCACCCTGGTGCTGTGGCTGATGCGCTGGCTGGTCTTCCGGGTCGAGTTCGGCGCCGGGCTGATCAAGCTGCGCGGCGACAGCTGCTGGCGCGACCTGACCTGCCTCCAGTACCACCACGAGACCCAGCCGATGCCCGGACCGCTCAGCTGGTTCTTCCACCACCTGCCCGCTCCGCTGCACCGGGTGGAGGCCGCCGCCAATCATGTCGTCCAACTCGTCGTACCGGTGGGCCTGCTGCTGCCGCAGCCGGTCGCGACCTACGCGGCCTGCGCCGTCCTCGCCACCCAGCTCTGGCTGGTCGCCTCCGGCAACTTCGCCTGGCTCAACTGGCTGACCATCGTCCTCGCCCTCGCCGCCGTGCAGCCGGCCCGCCTCGGCCTGCCCGTCCACGCCCGCGCGTACCCCGGCGCCCCGGTCTGGTACGAGGCGCTGGTCATCGCGCTGACCGCCGTCGTCGTGGTGCTCAGCTACTGGCCGGTGCGCAACATGGTCTCCCGCGGCCAGGCCATGAACCGTTCCTTCAACCGGCTGCACCTCGTCAACACCTACGGCGCCTTCGGCAGCGTCAACCGGCTCCGCCAGGAGGTGGTGGTCGAGGGCACCGACGAGGCGGCGGTCACCCCGCACACCGTCTGGCGCGAGTACGGCTTCAAGGGCAAGCCCGGCGACGTGCGCCGGCTCCCGCGCCAGTACGCGCCCTACCACCTGCGGCTCGACTGGCTGATGTGGTTCGCCGGCATCTCGCCCGCCTACGCCCGCCCCTGGTTCCTGCCCTTCGTCGCCCGCCTGCTGTCCGGCGACCGGGCCACCCTGCGCCTGCTGCGCCACAACCCGTTCCCGGACGCCCCGCCGACCCACGTCCGGGCGACCCTCTACCTCTACCGGTTCACCGATTGGCGCGAACTGCGGGAGACCGGCGCATGGTGGCACCGCACCGCGCTCAGCGAGTACCTCGCGCCGGTCGATCTGCGCACCCTCGGTCGGGCCGGGTACCGGCCGCCGCTCGGCGGGCGGGGCCCGGCGCGGCGGCGCGGCGTCCGCAAGGTGCCGCTGGAACGGTTCCGCCGACGAGGCGGCCGGCCCGGTGACAGGACTGGTGACCGGCCTGGTGACCGGGCCGACGACCGGCCTGGTGACCGGCCCGGGCGCCGTCGCGGGCCGTCCGGCGGAGGGCGGTCCGAGGGGCCGCGGTGAGCCGTCGCGTCAGGCGCCGCGACGGGCAGCCGTGAGCAGTGAGGACACCCGTCCGGACCAGCGCCGGGCCGAAGCCGGACCGACGTCGGACCACCCGGGCGGACCGCCCGACTGGCGGCCAGGCGGGCGGTATGGCATACGACACCCGCCCGTCGGGGCGGTGGGTGCGTGCAAGGCTCGAACGGGCACCCGTATTCTGGGCCTCCACAACCGGCAGCCCGACCGCGCGCCCCCTCGCCCCGCCCAGGGGCGGCCCCGCGCGACCGGTCCGCCGCCCCCTCGCCGCCAGCCCCGCCGTCGTCGCCCAGAACCGGACCTCACATGACAGTGCTTCACTCGCGCAACGCCGACGCAGCCGACCCGGCGGACGTCGCCGACGCCGCAGACGTCAAGGACCCCCAGGACGCCGCAGCGGAGCCCGACCTCCGCGAGGACCTCGGCCGCTACGCCGAGCTCGGGGCCTTCACGCTCACCGCCGAGACCCACGCCTGGTACGCGGCCGTCGACACCGTCGCCACCCCCGAGGACGCCCGCGCCGCCTCCACGGCCCTCGCCGAACTGCGCGGCAGCGACCTCCAGCAGACCTGGGAGGCCGTCACCGCGCTCGCCGCCGACGCCAAGCTGGACGAGCCGGACACCGTCGCCAAGACCGCGCTGCTGGTCGAGATGCTCCAGCGGGTGCACCGCACGTCCGCGACCCTCTTCCCCGCCGCGTACGACGCCGACCTCGGCGCCCTCGCCGCCGCCACCGCCGGCAGCGCCTGGCGCCGCGAGAACGGCGTCAAGCTCTCCTGGCTGCGCGGCCGCTCGCTGCGCAAGCAGGCCGTCGCGCTGGCCACCGACCGCCGCGTCCGCCGTGAGGACCTGCACGAGGCCCTCGCCTCCGCCGAGATCGAGCGCCGGGCCTGGGCCGCGCTCGCCCCGGCCGGCACCCTCCCGCGGGTGCCCACCGACGGCGCGCTGGTCGACCGCACCGCCCAGGCCTTCGAGACGATCAACACCGGGCTGCGCGGCCTCGCCCGCCTGCTGCCCGACCACGACCTGGACGGGCTGTCCTTCGCCGAGCTGGTCGACCTGGTCGAGCGGCTCGCCGCCGACGAGGGCACCCTCTACCGCCTGCCCACCATCCGCGGCCTGCGCGCCGGGCTGGAGGAGGCCGGCCTCGCCGACCTGCTCGCCGAACTCGCCGCTTCCAAGGCCGACCGCCGCGCCGCCGAGGCCGCGTACGCGGCCCGCCAGGCGCTGGCCGCCGGGCAGCGGGACGGGCTGGCGGCGGGGGCCGCTGCCGTCGAGGAGGCGGCGGTCGAGGAGCCGGGTGCCGAGGTCGCCGTCGAGGCCGACTCCGCGGTCGAGGTCGCCGCTGAGGCCGACGCCGGTGCCGCGGCGGTTGTCGAGGAGGCTGCGGCCGAGGAGACCGGGACCGAGGAGACCGGGACCGACGAGGCCGGGACCGAGGAGTCGGCCGACCGGGCCGACGCCGAGGCGGCTGCCCTGCAGGCGCTGGCCGCCGGGCAGCGGGACGGGCTCGTGGAGGAGGTCCCGGCGCCGGTGACGGTTCCGGTGGCTGTCGAGGAGGCTGCGGACGTCGAGGCGGAGGCCGAGACCGAGGCTGACGCCGAGACCGAGGCGGCGGTCGAGGCCGCGACGCTGTCGGACGCGGCGGATGCCACGGACGACGCGCCGGTGACGGCGGAGGCCGAGGAGGGGACCCCGGCCGCTGTGGTCTCCCTCCCGGCGCCCTCCCCGGCGGCCGACGACCTGGTGGCCGTCGCGACGGCCGCCCTGGCCGAGACCGAGGCCGTTGAGGTTGCCGAGCTCGAGGAGGCTCCTGCCGAGGTTGCGGCTGAGGTCGAGCCGGTGGTCGAGGCCGAGCCTGAGGATGTCGTGGCGGAGCCCGCCATGGAGGAGTCGGCCGCTGAGGTCGAGGAGCCTGCGGTTGAGGCGGCGACGGAGACGGTCGAGGCCGAGGTCGCCATGGAGGCTGCCGAGGTCGAGGCGGTTGCGGAGACCGAGCCCGAGACCGTCGTCGGGGAGCCCGTCGCCGAGCCCGAGGCTGATGCCGCCGAGGTGGCGGAGCCGGTGGTCGACGCGGAGCCCGCCGCCGAGGAGCCGGCCGCTGAGGCCGAGGCGACCGCTGCCGAGGTTGCCGAGCCCGAGGGCGCTCCTGCCGAGGTTGCCGCTGAGGTCGAGCCGGTGGTCGAGGCCGAGCCTGAGGCAGCTGTGGCGGAGCCCGTCGCTGAGGCGGCTGAGGCCGAGGTCGCCGTGGAGGCCGTCGAGGTCGAGGCCGAGGCGGTTGCAGAGACCGAGCCCGAGACCGTCGTCGAGGAGCCCGCCGCCGAGCCCGAGGCTGCTGCCGCCGAGGAGGCCGAGCCCGTGGCCGTGGCCGAGGCCGTCGCCGAGGAGCCCGAGCAGACCGCCGAGCCCGTCGCCGCCGAGCCCGTCGCCGCCGAGGCTCCCGCCGCCGAGCCGGAGGCCGACGCCCGTCCCGCGAAGCCGGACTTCACGCCCGGCCGCCCGGTGACCGCCTACTCCGCCGACGAGCTGCTCGCCGTCGTGCGGTGGGTGGACGGCGACGATGTCGAGCGATCCGACGAGGAGCTGCTGCGGGCGGCCATGAAGGAGCTGGGCTTCGCCCGCCTCGGCCCCCGGATCAAGGAGGCGCTGGGCGCCGCCGTGGCCGCCGCGCGCGGCTGACGACGTACGGCCGTTGAGCCGAGGGCCCGGGACGCGAGCACCCGTCCCGGGCCCTGTCGTGTGCGGGGAGCGTCCTCCGCCGGCGGGCCCTACGACGTACCCGCTCCGCCCGCACCGAGCGGGTGGTCGAGGGCCCGCCGCAGTACGGCGGGGGCGGTCACCAGCGACGGCCCGTACCAGGTCAGGTGCCGCCCGCTGACCAGCGCCGCCGGGGTGCCCGGGAACGCCTCCGGGCCGTCCTCGGCGGTGAAGCGGTACGGCTCGTCCGGCAGCACCACCAACTCCGGTCGGCAGGCGAGCAGTTCGGGCAGCGGGAGGGCCGGGTAGCGCTCGGGGTGGTCGGCGTGGACGAGCCGCAGGCCCAGGCGGCGCAGCAGGTCCCCGGCGAAGGTGTCGCGGCCGAGCACCATCCACGGGCGGCGCCAGATCGGCACGACGGTCCGCGGGCCGTCCGGCTCCGGCGGGGTCCCGCCGCTCCCGGCGGCGCCCCAGGCCGCCTCCGCCTCGTCCAGCCAGCCCGGCCGGGGCAGCCCGCAGGCGGTGGTCAGCAACCGGTCCAGGGAGCGGAAGGCGTCGTCCAGGGTGCGGATGTCGGTGACCCAGACCGGGACGCCGGCCGCCCGCAGCGCGTCCAGGTCGGGGCGCCGGTTCTCCTCGTCGTTGGCGAGGACGAGGTCCGGCGCGAGCGCGAGGATGCGCGGGACGTCCGGGTTCTTGGTGCCGCCGATCCGGGTGACGGACAGGTCGGCGGGGTGGCTGCACCAGTCGGTGGCGCCGACCAGCAGCCCGGGCGCGGTGGCGGCGACCGCCTCGGTCAGCGAGGGCACCAGCGAGACCACCCGGCGGGGCGGGCGCGGCCCGAGCCGGACGGGGAGGTAGAGGTCGTCGCGCGGGGCGGTGGGGTCGGCCATCCGGTCAGCCTACGTCCCGGGTCTCGGCGGGCGGGTGGTGTCCGACAGGGCACCGGGTGGGCCGACGGCGAACCGGGTGGGCCGACGGGGAGCCGGGTGCACGGACGGGGAGCCGGGTGCACCGGCGGCGGACCGGTCGCGAATCCCGGGGAACCCGTCGCCCGGCCCGTCCGACTACCTGGTCCGGGTCCGCAGCACGGGCCCTCGGCCCGGTGGCCCAGCACCGCCACCGGGCCACCACCACCGACCAGGAGAGAGTTGTCATGCGCCCTCGCGTCGTCTGCGGAATCGCGGCCGCCGTCGCCCTGTTCGCCACGGCCTGCGGAAGCGGGACCGGGGGCGGACCGAGCGCCCCCGTCACCGTCCAGGCCGGCCAGGGCGGCGGGTTCCCCGTCAACGTCGCCGACTGCGCGGGCAAGGAGACCACCATCGCCAAGGCGCCCGCCAGGATCGTCACCAGCAACGCCGCGAGCCTGGAGCTGCTGCTCCAACTCGGCGCGGGGGACCGGGTGATCGGCACCGGCTTCCCGCCCGGCAAGGGCACTCTGCCCGCCGCCCTCGCCGAGCGGGGCGCCAAGGTGCCGGCGCTCGGGGACAAGGGCATACCCAAGGAGAAGCTGCTCGGCTCCGGCGCCGACCTCTACGTGGACACCTTCGGCGCGATGCCGATGATGGGCGGCGGCGCCACCGGCCCGAGCGAGGAGGAGTTCGCGGCGGCCGGCATCCAGCACGTGTACCTGCTCTCCACCGCCTGCGCCGGGACGCCGAAGGCCGCCAAGGCGCCGCGCACCGACCTCGCCGGGATCGAGGAGGACGTCCGCCGGCTCGGCACCGTCACCGGCACCGCCGCGCGGGCGGAGGAACTGGTCGTCGGGATGGAGAAGCAGCTCGGCGAGGTCCGCACCGCGCTCGCCGCGGTGCCGGAGGAGCGGCGGCCGAGCTACTTCGTCTTCGACTTCGACGCCGGGACCAAGCAGCCGGTGGCGGTCTGCGGACGGCAGGTCGCCAACGCGGTGATCACCCAGGCCGGGGCGCGCAACGTGTTCGCCGACTGCGACGCCGACTTCAAGCCGGGCTCCTGGGAGGACGTGGTCGCCAGGAACCCGGACTGGATCCAGCTGGCCGTCCGCAATCGGGGCAGCGAGGAGGCCACCCGCAAGGCCTACGACGAGGCCGAGGCCTTCCTGAAGGGCTTCCCCGCGACCCAGGGCCTGAAGGCCGTCCAGGAGGGGCGCTTCGTCCGGCTCGGCTCCGAGGTGACCACCATCGCGGGGGTGCGCAACGCCGACGCCGTCCGGCGGATCGCCGCCACCGTCCACCCGGACCTGGTCAAGAGCCCGGACGCCGCCAAGAGCCCCGATGCCGCCAAGAGCCCCGACGCCGCCGAGAACGGGCGGTAGCCGGTGACTTCGGCCATCGCTCGGAAGGAGCGCGGCGACGCCCGCCCGGCCCGCACCCTGCGGGCCGGGCCGCTGGCCGCCGTCCTCGTCGCCGCCCTGGTGCTCGCGCTGACCGCCGCCGTCTCGCTCGGCTCGGTGGACGTCCCGCCCGGCGAGGTCTGGTCGGTGGTCGCCCGCCGGCTCACCGGGCGGGCCCCCGAACCCGGCACCCGCGACCTCATCGTCTGGCAACAGCGCGTCCCGCGCGCCCTGTTGGCGGCCGTGGTCGGGGCCGGGCTCGGGCTGGTCGGCACCGCCGTGCAGGCCCTGGTCCGCAACCCGCTCGCCGACCCGTACCTGCTCGGCATCTCCTCCGGCGCCTCGCTCGGCGCGGTCGCCACCATCGTCCTCGGCACCACGCTCGGACTCGAGCTCTCCTTCGGCAGCGCGCTCGGCCTCACCGTCTCCCTGGCGGCGTTCGCCGGCGCGCTCGCCGCGTTCTCGCTGGTCTGGCTGATGGCCCGGCGCGGCGGCGGCTTCTCCCCGCTGCGCCTGGTCCTCGCGGGCATCGGCATCGCCCAGTTCCTCGGCGGCATCACCAGCTACCTGGTCCTGCAGACCCGCGACGAGCAGCAGACCAGGGGCGTGCTGTTCTGGCTGATGGGCAGCCTCGGCGGCGCCGTCTGGGCCCAACTCGCCGTCCCCGCCGTCGCCGTGGCGCTCGGACTGGCCCTGCTCCAGTCCCGCGCCCGGGGGCTCAACGCGATGCTGATGGGCGACGAGACGGCCGCCGGGCTCGGTGTGGACGTGGCCCGGTTGCGGCGCGAGGTCTTCGTCGTCACCAGCGTGCTGACCGGGGTGCTGGTGGCCGTCTCCGGGGCGATCGGCTTCGTCGGGCTGATGGTGCCGCACGTGTGCCGGCTGCTGGTCGGCGGCGACCACCGGCGGCTGCTGCCGCTGTCCGCGCTCACCGGGGCGCTGCTGCTGGTCGTCGTCGACACCGTGGCCCGTACCGCCCTGGACGGCCAGGAACTGCCGATCGGCGTGGTCACCGCCGTCCTCGGCGCCCCCACCCTGCTCTACCTGCTGGACCGACGACTGGAGCGCAGTTGAGGATCGCCGTCGAGGACCTGAGTGTCGCCCTGGCCGGCCGGACGGTGCTGGCCGGGGCCAACCTGATCGCCGAGGAGGGGGAGATCGCCGGGCTGGTCGGGCCCAACGGCAGCGGCAAGTCCAGCCTGCTGCGCACCGTCTACCGGCACCTGCGGCCGAGCGCCGGCCGGGTGCTGCTGGCCGGGCGGGACCTCGCGGAGCTGCGGCCCGCGCAGTCCGCCCGGCACATCGGGGCGCTGCCCCAGGAGCGCGGCGGGGACTTCGAGTTGAGCGTCCGCGAGGTGGTCGCGATGGGCCGCACGCCCTACAAGCGGGCCTTCGCGGCCGACGACGCCGAGGACCACCGGATCACCGCCGAGGCGCTGGACCGGGTCGGCATGGCCGCGGCCGCCCACCGCCGGTTCGCCCAACTGTCCGGCGGCGAACGGCAACGCGTGCTGCTGGCCCGCGCGCTCGCCCAGCAGCCGGACGTCCTGGTGCTGGACGAGCCGACCAACCACCTGGACGTCCGGCACCAGGTGGAACTGCTCGCCCTGCTCCGCGAGCAGCGCCGCACCACCCTGGTGGCGCTGCACGACCTCAACGCCGCCGCCTCGGTCTGCGACCGGCTGCACGTCCTGCACCGCGGCGCCCTGGTGGCCTCCGGGGCGCCGCGCGAGGTGCTGACCGCCGACCTGCTGGCCGAGGTCTTCGGCGTACGGGCGGCCGTGGTCGAACACCCCCTCACCGGCGACCCGCTGATCGCCTTCGACCACCGCGCCCCGGCGGCGCCGTAGACCACCGCCCCGGGCGCGGCGTGCTACGGGTGGGTGCGGGGGTGCCCCCCGCACCCATCTCGCCCGGGCCCCACCCGCCGGGCCGAGGCAGCGGCGGGTCGTCGGGCCTCAGTGGCTCTCGTAGTGGCTCGGCCGGCCGTCCCGCAGGACCAGTCGGCCGCACCGGGCGGCCTCCTCGTTGCGCAGCAACTCGCGTTCGCCGTCGGCGCGCTGGAGCACCGCCGAATGCCAGGGCGTGGTCCAGGCGTCGGCCGCCGCCAGCAGCCGGATGCCGAACTTGGACGCCCCGGCCGGCTGCGGGTGGATGGAGAGGCGGACGGCTCGCGGATGGTGCTCGGCGATCAACTCGCCCCAGGCGCGGCTGCGTTGGATGACACCGTAGGCGCGGCGGCGGCACTCCCGCTGGAGGGCGGAGCGGGTGCCGGTGAAGCCGACGGCATCCTCGGTGAGGAAGCGGGTGATGCCCCGGTAGAGCCGCAGGGTCTCCTCCTCGGTCAGCACCTGTTCGCGCAACTCCTCGACGCTCGGCGCGTACCGGGCGTGCACCCGGGCGCGTTTCTCGTCGTACGGGAGGTCGCCGAGGACGGCCCGCAGGTCGAAGGTGTCGAGACGGGTCAGGCCCTCACGGGCGATCATGGCGGTCAGGGCGTCCGAGTAGGCGTCTATGTGGTCGTCCGGGACGTCGATCAGGTCGCCGAAGATGTGTCCGTCCGAGCAGATCAGGATGCGGGCGCCGGGTGCGTGCAGCCGGCCGATCTCGGCGCAGAGCCCGTCGAGGAAGGTCAGCGACAGCCGTTCGCCCTCGTCCGGCAGGTGGCCGAGCACCTTCGCCGGGTTCGGCGACTTGCAGGGGAAGCCGGGCAGGGTCAGGACGATCGGCTCGCCGGCGGCGATGAAGTCCGCCAACTGGGCCAGCTGGAGCGGGAAGTGCTCCGGGCGGGCGTCGAAGTCCGGGTCCGCGGCGCGGCGGTGGGGCAGCAGCAGCCCCAGGACACGGGCGGCGAGCCGCTCGGCCGAGGGGCGGTCCTCGGCGGCGGCGTCGTCGACGGCGGTGGTGGTGACGGGGGCGATGACGGCAGGGGCGGTGCCGACGGGCGGCATGGTGGGTCCTCCACGAAAGGTGGTGCGGTACGGCTGTGGGATGCGGGCTGCGGGCTGCGGTAGTCGGGCCTCGGGCGGGCGGTTCCGCCCGGCCCCGGGGTCAGCGGTGGCGGTCGTAGGCGACCGGCAGCCGGTTCACCCCGCGCGCCAGGACGGCGGGGATCCAGGCCAGGTCCGCCAGTCCGTCGCCGGGCGTCTCGGCCGGGCGCAGTCCGGTCAGCCGGCCGAGCAGGGTGGCGAGGGCGGTCTGGAGCTCGGCCCGGGCCAGCGCGGCGCCGGGGCAGTAGTGGATGCCGTGGCCGAAGGCCAGGTGGGCGTTGGGGGTGCGGTCGAGGTCGAGGCGGTCGGGATCGGGGAACTGCGCGTCGTCGCGGTTGGCGGCGCAGAGCGAGACGATCACCGAGTCGCCGGCCGGGACGGCGGTGCCGAACAACTCGCCGTCCTCGGCGAGGAACCGCCAGGTGGTGAGCTCGAACGTGGCGTCGTGGCGCAGCAGTTCCTCCACCGCCCGGGCGAGCCGGCCGGGCTCGTCGACGCCCTCGCGCAGCCGGGCGAGCTGCTCGGGGTGGCGCAGCAGGGTGACCAGCATGGTGGTGATCTGGTTGGTGACCGGATCCTGCCCGGCGACCAGCAGCTGGAACACCATCGAGTCGAGCTCCGCGCGGCTCAGTTCGCCCGCGTCATGGGCCGCGACGAGCCGGCCCAGCAGGTCCTCCTCGGCCGTCCAGCCGGGTTCCCGGCAGTCGGCGCGCTTGCGGTCCACCACAGCGGCGATGTACGTCTGGAGGCCGCGCAGCCGCGCCTCGTACGCCGGACGCCCGGGGTCCTGCGGGCCGACCGGCTGGACGACCTTCCCCCAGTCCCGGTCGAAGCGCTCCGCCAACTCGGGCGGCAGGCCGATGACTTCGGCGAGCACCCGGAAGGGGTAGTGGGCCGCGAAGCCGGCCACCAGGTCCGCGCCGCCGGACTCCGGCAGCTCGTCCACCAGTGCGTCGGCCAGCTCCTGGAACCGGGGGCGCAGCGACTCCACCCGGCGCGGGGCGAACGCGTCCAGCACGAGTCTGCGCATCGAGGTGTGCTTGGGCGGGTCCTGGTGGAGCAGGTGGACCTGGAGCTGCGAGTGCTGCGGCTCGGGCATGATCGACGCGAGCTTGCGCCAATTGTCGTTGCCCAGTGCGTGGTTCTTGCCGAGGCGGGGGTCGTTGAGCGCGGCGTGGGCGGCCCGGTAGCCGGTGACCAGCCAGGCGTGGATGCCGCTCGGGAACTCCACCCGGTGCACCGGCCCGGCCTCGCGCATCCGCCGGTACAGCGGGTACGGATCGCTCTTGTAGGCCGGGCCGTACAGCGGGACGGGGGAGGGCAATCGGTCGTACCCGTACGGGCAGCGCGGGGTGTCGTCGGCGGCGGCCGGGCCGGGGATCGTTTCGGTCATCTGAGGAGGTCCTTCGGTGCGGTGGGGGTGGTGCGGGGTGGTCGGGACGACTCGGTCGAGGGGACTCCGGGCGGTCAGGGCCCGGTCGGTCGGGACGCCCGGGGGCGGTGCAGGGCGAGCAGGGCGACGGCGGTGGCCGCGACCAGAGCGCCCAGGGCGATCCCGGCACGGGTGCCGCCGGCGTCGCGGGTCCCGACGAGGGAGACGGCGGTGGCGAGGGCCGGCCCGAGTGCGAAGCCGAGACTGCGGGCGAGCTGGACGGCGGAGCCGGCGGTGGCGAGCTTCCCGGGCGGGGCGGCGGACATCACCAGGGCCTGGGTGGGGCCGCCGTTGAGGCCCATCCCGGCGCCGGCGAGAGCGAGTCGGGCGGCGATGTCGAGGGGTGACCAGCCGGTGTCCAGCGGGACGAGCAGGGCCAGGCCCAGGGTGGTGACGGCGGCGCCGGTGAGCGCGGTCGGCCGGGCGCCCCAGCGGTCGGCCAGTCGGCCGCCGACCCGGCCGGCCAGCACCATGCCGAGCGGGAACGCCAGCATGGTGAGCGCGGTCGCGGTGGCGCTCCGGCCCCCGGGGCCGCGCAGGTGCTGGGCGAGCAGGTAGTGGCAGGCCGCGAAGCCGGCGGCGAGCGCCAGCACCGAGGCGTTGGCCCCGGCCGTCCCGGCGGCCCGCAGCACCTCGGCCACCGGCCGGCCGCCCGGGCGGCGCAGCCAGAGCAGCACCAGCGGCACGGCGGGCAGGGCGAGCAGCAGCCACAGCGGAGCCTTCGGGGCCAGGGTGAGCCCGAGCAGCGTGGCGGCCACGGCGGCGCCGATCAGGGTGGCGTCGCCGAGCGAGGACCGGTCGGGCGGCCGCAGCCCGCCGCGGCGCGGGGCGTGGCGCCGCACGATCAGGACGGCGGCCAGGCAGATCGGCAGCTTGACGAGGAAGACCGCCCGCCAGCCCAGGTGGTCCAGCAGCAGACCGCCGACCACCGGCCCGGTGACGGCGCCGAGCGGGCCGAGCGTCGCGGGCACGCTCATCGCCCGGCCGCGCAGTTCGGGCCGGACGGAGGTCGCGGCCAGCACCGGCATCAGGACGAAGAGCACGGCTCCGAAGGCGCCCTGGAGCAGCCGGGCCGCGATCAGCCAAGCGGCCCAGGGGGCGCAGGCGGCCAGCGCGCTGCACAGGGCGAAGCAGCCGACCGCGAACAGCAGGGCCGCGCGGGTGCCGACCTGGTCCAGCCAACGCCCGGCGGGCAACAGCAGGGCGACGAGCGGGAGTTGGTAGCCGAGGGCGGCCCACTGGGCGACCCCGGGGGAGACGTTCAGGCCGGCCGCGATGTCGGTGAGCGCGAGGTTGACCACGTTCATGTCGAGCATCGCGACGAACGACAGCAGGCCGGCGGCTATGACCAGGCTCCAGCGGTCGGCCGGTGGTTGTGACTGATGGACCGTCAGATATGGGGAGGTTCGGGCCGGTTGCGCTGTCATGAAGTCCCTCCGTCTCCCGTGCTGCCGGACCGGACACCGCCTCGGCGGCGGGGTCCGGTACAGCAGTCGGGCGGGCGAGGGCTCCGGTTCCGAACACCTGGGGGATTTCTTCCCGGGGCGGGAGCGCGGAGCTGGGCGCGGTGGCGCTGGGCCGTCGGCGGCGAACAGCGAACAGCTGACAGCCGACGACTTTCAGCGAACAGATGACAGATTTCGAAATCTGTCATCTGTTCGCTGTCGGTTGTTCGCCGTCAGCCGTCAGCCGTCGGCGGTCAGCCCCGCACCCCCGCCCGCTCCTCAGCAGGCCGTCGCGAGCTGTTCGGCCTCGGCGGCGCGCAGACGCGCCACCAGCTCCTCCCGGGCCCGGGCGACCCGGGAGCGGACGGTCCCGACCGGGCAGCCGGCGACCTCGGCCGCCTCGGCGTAGCTCAGGCCGACCACCTGCGTCAGCACGAAGGCCTCCCGCCGCTGGGCGGGCACCCGGTCGAGCAGGTCGCCGAGCGCGACGCCGTCCTCGAACCCGGCCGTCGGTGCTCCGCTCTGCCGCTCCGCCGCCTCCTGCCAGTCCGGCAACGCCGCGCAGCGCGGCCGGGCGGCGGCCATCCGGTAGCGGTCGATCACCGTGCGCCGGGCGATCGACAGCAGCCAGGTCCGGGCCGAGGAGCGCCCGGCGAACGCGGGCAGCCCCCGCAGGGCGCGCAGGAAGGTCTCCTGGGCGAGGTCGTCGGCGGACTGCACGTCGGTCAGGTGGGCGACGAAGCGCCAGACGTCCCGCTGGGTCGCCCGGACGAAGGCCTCGACGTCCGCCGCCCGTCCGGCGCGGGCGGTCAGCGCCAGCGCGGTGAGCTGTTCGTCATCCACGGCGGCCTCCCGCCCGGCCGGTCCCGGTGGCGCGACCGTGCGCGACGATAGGCATATGAGATGCGCGCAGTTCCATATCGCTCTGTCCGCCCGGCTCGACGGCGAACCGAGCGGCCTGCCGGAGCTCCGGCTGGACAAGCACCTCGCGCGCTGCGCGGGCTGCCGGGAGTGGCTGGCCCGGGCCGAGCGGCTGCGCGGCCGGGTACGGGCGGGCGCCGCCGAGGGGCCCGCGCCGGAGTGGACGGCCCGGCTGCTCGCCGGGCTGGGCCAGGACGGGCCGGGAGACCGTGCACCGGACGGCCCGCAGGCCGTCGAACGATAGGCACGGCCGGGGCGCACGGAGGAGCGGGTGCGGCGGGACGGGGGCGCCGGCCGGAGCCGGTGCGCCGTCGAAGTCAGGCATGGGAAGGTCCCGAGGGGAAGGCGGGGCGCGGCACCGCGCAGTGCGGAGCCGTCGGCGTCATGGGGCAGCCGCGCGGCGTACCGGATCCCTGGAAGGAGCGGCGGCGGACGCGGGCCCGGGCCCTGGCGGCACGACGGCGCGGGGCGCGGCCGTACGGCAGGGCGACCTGCCCGTCGCGAGCCTTCCGGCGGCCGGAGGCGGCCGGGGTGAGGAGGTGGGTGCGGCGGGCGCGTCAGCAGGCGAGGGCGAACGCCGGCGGCCCGCGCCGGACCACGGCATGCGTCAGCAGCACCGACCGCGGCGGCCGGGCCCGGTCGTCGGCCGGGCGGGGCGGCGCCGGCGCCCGATGGCCGAAGGGGCGCGCGAACAGCGCCAGCAGTGGGAGCAGCAGCGCCCCCGCCACCACCGAGCCGAGCGCGCCGAGCAGCTCGAAGAGCCGGACGAGCGCCGCGTCACCGCGCCAGAGCAGGAGCGCGCACGCCAGCGCGGCGAGCACGTGGGCGGCGGTCATCCCGGGCGACATGCCGTGGGACATCCCGTGCGCCATGTCGTGCGCCGGTGCGCTCACCAGGTCCTGCGCCGTGCGGTACGGCCCGTCGCCGTGGAACGTCCCGTCGGGCATCAGGTGCGGCCCGGCGGGCATCCCCGTCATCCCTGTCGTCCCCGTCGTCCCGGACAGGCCGGCGTCCGCGGCCGTCGCGCCCGAGGTCCCGTGGTGCGTGCCCGCCGCCGGCCGCAGGCTGCCGCCGGCCGGCGGGACGTCCGGGTCGATGCCCGCCATCCGCGCCAGTTCGACCGGGGAGAGCCCGCCGGGCGCCCGGTCGGGGTTGCAGAGCAGCAGGGCGGCCCAGTCCGTGGTGGCGAGCCGGCCGAGGCCGCCGCCCCCTCGGGAGAGTGCCCCGGCCTGTTCGAACAGCCGGTGCAGCGCGATCTGCGCCACGACCATCCAGAGGCTGATCACCCCGAGCCCGCGCCGCTTCCCGGCGAGCAGCCAGGTCAGTCCGAGGACGGCCCCGAACCCGCAGGCCAGCACCGTCGGCGAGACCCCGGACCCGGCCATGGCGACGTGCGCGGTGGCGGCCGTCGCCACGCACAGCGCGGCGAAGACCACGGCGCGCAGCAGGCGGATCCGGTCGGTCATCACGATGGCACTCATCGTCGCACCCGCCCGGCCCGGCCCGTACCGCACCCTCCGGTCATGGCCGGTTCTGTGCCGTGAGACCATGCCCGGCCGCCCGCCCGACCGTCCGCCCGAGGGCCTCCCGACCCGGCATGTCGAACCGAACAACCGCTGGTACGACCATCGGGGCGGTTTGACAGCGCGCATCCGCTGGTCACTTAATGTGCACCACCCCGTACGGTGCGTATCGGGACGATGCTGTTCAGAAGCAGGGAGGTCCGGTCTTGGAGACCCCGACGGATACCTCGGCGCCCATTGCCGACAGTGCCGAGTCCGCTGCCCCCACGGAGCCGACCGTCCCGCAGCAGGCCACGGCCCCGAAACGGGCGGTGGCCAAGGCCGAGACCAAGGCCAAGGCCAAGGTCGCGATCACGGCCGAGAAGGACGACGCCGAGGGCGCCGCAGCGCAGCCCGAAGCGGCCGAGACCGCCGAGCAGGCCGAGGCCGCCGAGTCGGCCGAACCCGCCGAGCAGGACGGAACAACTGAGCCTGCCGACGCCCCGGAACCGGCCGAAGCCGCCGACCGGGCCGACTCGCCCGAGCCCACCGAGCCCACGGACCCCGTCGACGCCGCCAAGTCGGCCGACCCGGCCGAGTCCTCCGTCAAGCCCGAGGCCGAATCCGAGCCCGAGGCCGAGGCCGAATCCGAGCCTGAACCCGGATCCGACGCCTCCGCCGCGCCCGAGTCCGCAGGCCCGGCCGAGCCGTCCGCTGAGCCGTCCGCCGAGCGGTCCGCCGAGCCGTCCGCCGGGCCCGAGGCCGCCGACCTCGCCGACCCCCGCTTCTGGCAGCTGCCCGCCCCCGCCCGTGCCGCCGCCTTCGCCGAGCTGCGCAGCCGCCCCGGCCCGGTGTACTTCGGCGACCGCGCCACCGGTCGCGGCTTCCACGCCCTGGTCCGCCACGCCGACGTGGTCGAGGCCAGCCGCAACCCCGCCGTCTTCCTGAGCGGCCCGGGCGTGACCACCCCCGCCCCGGCCCGCTGGGTCCGGGTGCTGTTCGGCGACTCGATGGTCAACCTGGACGACCCCCGCCACGCCCAGCTGCGCCGGATCGTCTCGCGGGCCTTCACCCCGCGGCTGCTCGACCGGGTCGAGGAGGACGTCCGCCGGATCAGCGCGGAGCTGGTCGACCGGATCGAGCGGGAGCGGCCGGAGGACTTCGTGACCGCGGTCGCCGCCGAGCTCCCGTTCCAGGTGATCTGCACCATGATGGGCATCCCGGAGCGGCCGCGCCGCACCATCCTCGACCTGGTCAACCGCAGCTCCGAGGACATCGGCGTGGCCCGCCCGCTGCGCCGCCGGCTCCGGGCGCCCGGGCGCGGGCTGCGGGCGCTGGCCCGGATGCAGGGCATCGTCGCCGGGGTCGGCCGCCAGCGCCGTCGCCGACCGGAGGAGGACCTGATCTCCGCGCTGGTCACCGCGGACGTGGACGGCCGCCGGCTCACCGGGCGCGAGCTGGGCGCCTTCTTCAGCCTGCTGCTGGTCGCCGGGGTCGAGACCACCCGCAACGCGCTGGCCCACGGCCTGCACCTGCTGACCGTCCACCCCGAGCAGCGCGACCTGCTGCTCGCCGACCTCGACGGGCGGCTCGGTGGCGCGGTGGACGAGATGATCCGCCACGCCACGCCGATCATCCAGTTCAACCGGACCCTCGCCGTCGACCACGAGCTGGGCGGCTCCGGCGGCCCGCTGCTGCGCGCGGGGGAGAAGGTCGCGCTGTTCTACGGCTCGGCCAACCGCGACGAGGAGGTCTTCCCCGACCCGGACGCCTTCGACATCACCCGCACGCCCAACGCCCACCTCGGGTTCGGCGGCGGCGGTCCGCACTACTGCCTCGGCGCGCACCTGGCCCGGCAGGAGATGACGGCGCTGTTCCGCGAGCTGTTCACCCGACTGCCCGAGGCGCGGTCGGTCGGCGAGCCGCAGCTCGTCCCGTCCAGCTTCGACCACCGGGTCCGCTCGCTGCGCTTCACGTTCTGAAGCCCCTGAAGCCCCTGAAGCCCCTGAGAGCTCGTGAGGGCTCGTGAGGACCCCGGACACCTCCTGAGGGGGCAAGGACCTCCTACGGGAACAGCACCTCAGGGTGACCGGGGCTCCCGCCGCCACCGACCGATCCGCCTAGTCGTCCGACTCCCACACCGCGTGGTCGTGCGCGAACAGCACCCGGTGCAAGCCGTACTCCGCCACCCGGTCCAGCCAGGGCCGGTACCCGGGCAGCGGCGGGGCCACGCCCTCGCGCGCCGCCCGCCGGGCGAGCACCGCCTGCCCGTACTCGGAGGCGAAGTCGTACGCCTGCCCGGCCAGCAGGACTGGCCCGCCCGGGCGGTCGACCAGCAGCGACTGGTGGCCCCCGGTGTGGCCGGGCGTGGGCAGCACCCGCACGCCCGGCCACACCTCGGCCTCGCCGTCGAGCTCGCGGTACTCGGCGCCGGGGAAGTCGACCAGCGCGTCGATGGTGTACCCGCCGCGCCGGGCGGTGGCCAGCTCCTCCGCCTGGACCAGGACGGGCGTGCCGGCGAACAGCGGGTTGCCGCCGCAGTGGTCGAAGTGCAGGTGGCAGTTGACCACCAGGTCGATGTCGGCGACGGCGACCCCGGCCGTGGCGAGCGCCTCCGGCAGCGGCCGGCGGACCGGGCGGTAGTGGGCCTCGGTCTCCGGCTCGCCGCCGCCGATCCCGGTGTCGAACAGCAGCAGCCCCTCCGGACGCCGGACCAGGTACCCGAACACCGGCTCCACGCGCGGCTCCGGGCCGCCCACCTCGCTGGCCGGCCGGACGAAGTACCCCAGGTCGAGACGGCGGATCACGCGCAATTCAGCCCCCATGTCGCAGTGCGTCGCTCTGCCCCCGTACGGGTGGCCGCGCGGGCCCCCGGTTCGCACCCTACCCGCCGACCGGCAGCCCCCGGTCGGGCTTCACCTGCTTCATCGTCAGGTGCGAGTTGACCTGCGCGATCCCCGGCAGGCCGGAGAGCACGTCGGTGATGAAGCGCTCGTACGCGGCGATGTCGGCCACCGCGATCCGCAGCAGGTAGTCGGGCTCGCCGAACAGCCGGTGCGCCTCCACCACCTCCGGCAGTTCGGCCACCCGGCGCTCGAACTCGGCGACCGTCACCTGGTCCTCGTGACGCATGGTGATCGTCACGAAGGGCTGGAACCCGCGCCCGACCGCCGCGCCGTCCAGCACCGCCCGGTAGCCGCGGATCACGCCGTCCTGCTCCAGCTGGCGCACCCGGCGCAGGCAGGGGGAGGGGGTGAGGTCCACCCGGGCGGCCAGCTCGGTGTTGGTCAGGCGCCCGTCCTGCTGGAGCTCGCGGAGGATTCTGCGGTCGATTCGGTCCATGGCGCAATATTCTGCCAAAACGCCGCTCCGACCAGCACGAAGTCGCCATCGCGTGCCAGCCCCGTCCGGCTACCTTCAGTGACCGTACCGGCCACCGGAGATCCCGGCCCGCCGCCGGGGCACCCCGGCGACCGCCGGACCGCCCCCGGCCGCGTACCGGAACACCTCCAGCCGACCACCGGAACACCTCCGGCCGACCACCGGACACCCCCGGCCACCCGACCGGGGCACCCCGGCCGAACCGCCGGACCCACACCGCGACGAGCACGACAGGCCACGCCCACGCCCATGGACACCCACGCCCTCCTCCTCTTCCTCGGAGTCGACCTGCTGCTGGTCTGCACCCCGGGCCCCGACTGGCTCTACATCGCCGCCCGCGGCCTCGGCCAGGGCCGCCGTGCCGCGCTGACCGCGGTCGGCGGGGTCTGCGCCGGGTACGCCGTCCACACCCTGCTCTCCAGCGCCGGACTGGCCGCCGCGCTGCGCGCCGTCCCGGCCGCCCTGCCCGTGCTGCGCCTCACCGGCGCCGCGTACCTGCTGGTGCTGGCCGTGATGATGCTGCTGGCGCTGCGCAAGGGCGGGGGCGCCTCCGCCCTGACCGCGCCCAAGCCGCAGCCCACCGCGACGGTGCTGCGCCAGAGCATGCTGACCGCGCTGCTCAACCCCAAGGGGCTGCTGCTCTACCTCTCGCTGGTGCCGCAGTTCGTCGACCCGGACGCCGCGCTGCCGGTCGGCGGGCAGGTGCTGGCGCTCGGCTCGCTCAACGTCCTGGCCTGCGCGGTGGTGTACGGGCTGGTCGCGCACGCCAGCGGGCGGCTCGGCGGCCGGTTCGGCGGCACCCCGCAGGCGGCCCGCCGGATGACGGTGGTCTCGGCGGTGCTGCTGATGCTGGTGGCGGGCGTCACGGCGACCGCCTGAAAACGGGAGCACAATGCCGGGCATGACCGATCGTCCGTTGCCAGAAGGAACCGCTGGAACCACCGGGACTGCCGGAAGCACCGACAAGACCAGAACGACCGGCACCACCGGCCGCGTCGACCGCCCGACCGCCCACGCCTGGGCGGCCCTCGGCGGGCCGCCCGAGCTGCTGGAGCGGGTGGGCTTCCAGGGCCCGGAGGACGTCCTGCCCTCCGGTCTCCCGGTGCGCCGGCTCGCCCGGGCCACCGTGGCCGTCTGTTCGCTGGCCGCCGCCGAACTCGCCGCCCACCGTGCCGGCGCCCCCGTCCCCGCCGTCCGGGTGGACCAGGGTGCGGTCGCCACCGCCTTCGTCAGCGAGCGGCACCTGACGGTCGACGGCCGCACGCCCGTCACCTTCGCCCCGCACTCCGGCTTCTGGCGCACCGCCGACGGCTGGGTGCGCACCCACGCCAACTACCCGCACCACCGCACCCGGCTGCTCGCCGCCCTCGGCCTCGCCGCGGACGCCGGGCCCGAGCAGCTCGCCGAGGTGCTCGGCAGGCTGCCGGCCGAGCGGATCCAGGAGCGTGCGTACGCGGCGGGAGCGCTCGCGGTGGCCGTCGCGCCGGTGAGCCCGGCCGTGCACCCCCTCGTGGAGCACCGGGAGATCGGCGGCGCCGCCGAGGCCGCGCCGGTCCGCCCGCTCGGTGCGGTGCCGGTGGACCGGCCCGCCGCCGGGGTCCGGGTCCTCGACCTCACCCGGGTGATCGCCGGACCGGTCGCCACCCGCACCCTCGCCCTGCTCGGCGCCGACGTCCTGCGGGTCGACTCGCCCCGGCTGCCGGAGGCCGACGACGCCCACGCCGACACCGGTTTCGGCAAGCGCTCCACCCGGCTCGACCTGGCCGCGCCGGCCGACCGCGCCGTCTTCGAGGACCTGCTCGCCACCGCCGACGTCGTCGTCACCGCGTACCGACCCGGCGCCCTCGACGCCTACGGCCTGGGCCCCGAGGCGCTGTTCGCCCGCCGCCCGGACCTGATCCTCGCCCAGCTCTGTGCCTGGGGCTGGACCGGCCCCTGGGCCGGACGGCGCGGCTTCGACAGCCTGGTCCAGGCGGGCGTCGGCATCGCCGCCCACGAGACCGTGCACGAGATCGCCCGCGGGACCGCCCACGAGACCGCCCGCGAGTCCGCTCACGAGTCCGCCCGCGAGTCCGGCGACAGGACCGGCCCGGATACCGCCGCCGAGGGACGCCCCGGCGTGCTGCCCGCCCAGGCCCTCGACCACGGCACCGGCTACCTCATGGCGGCCGCCGTCCTGCGCTCCCTCACCGACCAGCGCACCCGCCGCCCCGGCGGCCGTCACCTGCGCTTCTCCCTCGCCGGCACGGCCTCCTGGCTGCTGCACGGCATCGACCCGGAGGCGCCGCAGGCCGCCCCGTCCGAGCCGTACGCCCCCTACGAGCCCTCCCGCTGGCTGGCCGAGACCGACTCCGCGTACGGGCGGCTGCGCCACGCCCTGTCGCCGATCGGGTACGAGGGGGCGCCCGCCGACTGGTCGCGCCCGCCCGGACGCTGGGGGACGGACGAGCCGGTCTGGCTCTGACGACGGGCCCCAGCACGGGGTGGTGTCCGAGGTGTCTGGCAGCATCGCCGGCATGACCGCACACGCCACCGACTACACCTGGTTCGACGAGCGCTACCCGGACCTGGGCCAGGCCTACTGCCTCACCCAGGTCCAGGGGCTCTCGGCCGACGAACTGCTGCGCCGCTTCGACGCCCTGCCGGGGAGCGACGCGGTCGGCCTGGCCGCGGTGATGGTCCGAGAGGACGCCTACGAGGACGCGGAGGACGAGGAGGCGGGGGCGCTGTTCGACCTCGCCGAGGACCGGCTGATCGTCGCGGTCACCGAACTCGACGGCTGGGCGCTCGCGATCGAGCCGAACGGCTACCTCGGCACCCTGGACACCGTGATCCCCAGGCTCGGTGACGGCACCCGGTTGGTCTCGCACTTCCGCAACGTCAACGCCGTGGACCACTTCCACTGGTGGGAGCACGGCGTCCGACGGCTGCACTTCGAGCCGCTCTTCCCCGACCAGCGGGACGGTACGGACGCCGAGGCGCCCGGCATCCCCGAGCTGCTGACCGCCTGCGGCTTCGACCTGGAGACGGAGACGCACGACCTGTGCGGCGAGGCCGCGTTCGCGCTCGCCGAGCGCCTGACGGACGTCCGGCTCGGCCCGGAACGCCTGGAGGCCGCCACCTTCCGGATCGGCTACGCGCCGCGCCCGTAATCCATCAGGAAGGGGCCGGAGGCGGGTGGCTCCGAGCGGACGGTGACGGCCTCGGCGACGTGACGGCCTCCGCGACGTGGCGGCCCGTGGCAGCCCGTGCGGTCAGACCCCTGACGGGATCCGCTTGGCCCGGCCCCGGACCTGGAGCGCCGTCACGATCTCGACCAGGCCCAGGATGACCAGCCAGCACCCGGCCAGGACGGTCAGCGCGGTGATCGACCCGACCGGCCACACCATCAGCAGCACGCCGGCCACCGTGTTGGCCGCGCCCGCGAAGGCCTGCCAGCCGCGGGCGGGCATCATCGGGTCGGAGAGCGCGGCGGCCAGCTGGGTGATGCCGCGGAACAGCCAGCCGATCCCGATCCAGAGCGCGAGCAGCAGCAGCGACTGCACCGCGCTGCGGAAGCAGAGCAGCCCCAGCAGCACGCAGATCGCGCCGCTGATGAAGGCCAGCACCCGCAGCGCGGTGGTGGAATGGGTGCCGAACGCGGCGACCAGCTGCACGATGCCGATCACCAGCAGGTAGAGGCCGAACAGCACGCCGACCACGAGGAGCGTCTCCCGGGGCCAGGCGAAGACCACGATCCCGAGGGCGAGCGAGGCGAGTCCGGCGGCCAGCAGGACCTGCCAGGCGGCCTTGGCGAGCAGTCCGAGCGGGCCCTGGACCGGGGTCCCGTCGGGGGTGATGATCGGAGAGACCACGGTGGCGTACTCCTCGGGCTGGGGCCGGACGACGGACGACGTTCGGGCCGTGCGACGGTCGTGCGAGGTACGACGTGCGAGGTGCTGGTCGTGCGACGCGGGAGGGTCGGGTCGGCCGGCTGGCGGGCAGGGAACGAACCCCAGCCTCTCCGCGCCACCGCGGGACCGCGCGCCGGATGCGGCCGTTCGGGGGATCCGCCGCGGTCGCCGGAACGTCATCCCCCGGACACCTTCCGTCGATACCGTCCGTCGGTATGACTTCTGAAGGGTGGGGGACCCCTCCGGTCGAGCCGATCAGCCAGCACTACATCGTCTGCGGGGGCAACGCGCTGGCGCACCGACTGGTCCTGGAACTCGTCGAGCACTACGGGGTGCCGGTCGTCGTCCTGGTGGCCGACCGGACCCGTGACCACGCGCCGCAGATCGAGCAACTCGACGGCGTCGCGGCGGTCGTGGAGTACGCCAGCGTCACCGAGGAGGCGCTGCGCGCGGTGTCCGTCGGCACCGCGCGCGGTCTCGCCCTGGTCGAGGGGAGCGACCAGGAGAACATCCACGCCGCGCTCAGCGCCCAGAACCACAACCCGGACATCCGCATCGTGTTCCGGATGTTCAACCAGCGGCTCGGCGAAAACATCGAACGGCTGCTCAAGAACGGCGCCGCGCTCTCCGGCTCCGCCACCGCCGCCCCGGCCTTCGCCTCCGCGGCGCTCGGGCGGCCCAACTCGGTGGAGATCGACGGGCGTTACCTGCACGTCGCGTACGACGACGACATCACCGCCGACCGGCTCTGCATGGTCGCCGACCACATCGACCGGCAGGACCTCGGCAGGATCCGGCTGCTGCCCGAGCAGCGGGGCGACTCGGCCGAATTCGTCGAGTTCGCCCAGAAGTTCGGCGGCAACGAGCCGATCCCGCCCGGTGGCGTACGGCGCGAACCGGTGCCGCAGGGCGACCCGGCCGCGCAGGAGGACCCGGGCGGCCGGGCGGCGCTCCAGGTGCTGCGGATCGAGCCCCGGGTGCCGATCGGCTGGCGGCGGCGGGTGCGCTGGCGGCTGCTCGACACCATGCGCTTCTTCACCAGCGCCCGGATGCGGCTGGTGCTGCTCAGCGCCCTCGCGGCGGTGCTGCTGGCCTTCGGGGTGCTCTGGTACCTCAACCGGAACTTCGGCTGGACGGTCTACATCACGCTGCTCGACCTGGCCGGCGCCGCCCAGCCGGACCAGCTCTCCGACCTCGCGGACGGGACGGGCACCGGCGGGTTCTGGCAGCGGGTCGCCCAGGTGGTGATCACCGTCTGCGGGATCACCTTCGCGCCGGTCGCCACCGCCATCGCGGTCGAGGTGCTGGGCTCCGGGCGGCGCGGGCAGCCGCGCAACCCCGGGGCGGGCACCCGGGACCACGTGATCGTCGTCGGCCTCGGCAACGTCGGCACCCGGGTCGCGACCCAACTGCACGGCATGGGCGTGCCGGTGGTCTGCATGGAGCGGGACCCGCAGGCACGCGGCATCGCCGCCGTACGGGCCCTGGGGATCCCGGTGGTGCTGGGCGACGGCCCGTTCGAGCAGCAGCTGCGCCGGGCCCGGCTGAAGCACAGCCGGGCGCTGGTCGCGGTCAGCGGGGACGACGCCACCAACCTGGAGGCGGCCCTGGAGGCGCGCCACGGCAATCCCGAGGTCCGGGTGGTGGTGCGGCTGTTCGAGGACGACTTCGCCGGCCACTTCTACCGGACGCTGGACAACGCGGCCTCCCGGTCGGTGTCCTACCTGGCCGCGCCCGCCTTCGCGGCGGCGCTGATGGGACGCGAGGTGCGCGGGACGCTGTCGGTGCTCCGGCACGTGCTGCTGATCGCCGAGCTGACGGTGGAGGACGGCAGCGGGCTGATCGGGCTGAACCGGCACGACCTCGAGGACCCGGGCGGGGTCCGGGTGATCGCGGTGCGCCTCGCCCACGGCGATCAGCTGCAGTGGAACTTCCCGGACCGCACCCGACGGCTCGCCCCGGGGGACCGGATCGTCGTCGCCGCCACCCGCAGCGGGCTCGCCCGGCTGAACACGGCGGCGGTGGAGGAGGAGAAGGAGGAGGGCTGAGGGCGGCGGCGGGGGCGCGGCCGGCGGACAGAGTTCGGCGGACAACGTTCAGCCGACACTGTTCAGCTGACAGATGTCAGCTGACAGATTTCATCATCTGAAATCTGTCAGCTGTCATTCGTCGGCCCACCGCCGTCAGCGGTTCCGGAACTCCGGCGGGCGCTTCTCGGCGAAGGCCGCCATGCCCTCCTTCTGGTCCGCCGTGGCGAAGGCCGCGTGGAAGAGCCGGCGCTCGAAGCGGACGCCCTCGGCGAGCGTCGTCTCGAAGGCGCGGTTGACGCTCTCCTTCATCATGATCGCCGCCGGGGCGGACATCGCCGCGACCGTCTCGGCGGTGGCCAGCGCCTCGGACAGCAGCTGGTCCGCCGGGACGATCCGGGAGACCAGTCCGGCCCGCTCGGCCTCCTCGGCGCCCATCATCCGGCCGGTCAGGCACAGCTCCATGGCCTTCGCCTTGCCGACCGCGCGGGTCAGCCGCTGCGAGCCGCCGATGCCGGGGATGACGCCGAGCTTGATCTCCGGCTGCCCGAACTTCGCGGTGTCCGCCGCCAGCAGGATGTCGCACAGCATCGCCAGCTCGCAGCCACCGCCCAGCGCGAACCCGGCCACCGCCGCGACGACCGGCTTGCGCAGGGCGCCGAGCTGGTCCCACGGGCCCAGCCAGTCGTCCAGGTAGACGTCCGGGAAGCGGTTGCCCTGCATCTCCTTGATGTCGGCGCCGGCCGCGAAGGCCTTCTCCGAGCCGGTGATCACCAGACAGCCGATCTCCGGGTCGCGGTCGAAGGCGGTCGCGGCGGCGACCACCTCGTTCATGAGCTGGGTGTTCAGCGCGTTGAGCGCCTTGGGCCGGTTGAGCGTGATCAGCCCCACCCGGCCCTTGCGCTCGACCAGGATCGTCTCGAAGGTCTCGGTCTCGGTCATCGCCGTTGACTCCCATTTCCGCTGCTCGGCGCCCGTGGGCGCGCCCTGACCACCCAACGATCCACGACACGCCCCGCCTCGCGCCAGTCTTGGTATGCGAGACACCGGTCACCAGCTCGCGGCGAGGTCAGGCGAGGCCCAGCTCGTCGCCCGCGCGCGGGGCGAGGAAGCGGGCGACGTCCGCCTCCGTCACCTCGGCGAGCGTGCCGGGCTTCCAACGGGGGGTGCGGTCCTTGTCGACCACCTGCGCGCGGATGCCCTCGACCATGTCGTGGCTCTCCAGCGCGGCGCAGGAGATCCGGTACTCCTGGTCGAGCACCGCCTCCAGCGAGGGGAGCGTACGGGCGCGGCGCAGCGCGGCCAGGGTGGTCTTGACGGCGGTGGGGGAGTTCGCCAGGACGGCTTCGGCGGCCTCCTTCGCCGCCGGGACACCGGAGTCGAGCAGCCGGTCGACGATCTCCTCGACCGTGTCGGCCGCGTAGCAGGCGTCGATCCAGGCGCGCTGGTCGGCCAGTGCGGCGGGCGGCGCCGGCTCGGCCTGCGCGGCGACGAGGCCGGTGACGAGGGCGGCGACCTCGGCGGCGGTGCTCCCGGTCGCCGTGGCGGTGCTCCGGCCCAGGGCCTCCAACAGGCCGGGGATGCGCGACGAGGGCACGAAGTGGTCCGCGAACCCGCACAGCAGGGCGTCGCCCGGCCCCATCGAGGCCGCGGTGAGCCCGAGGTGGGTGCCCAACTCGCCCGGGGCGCGGGCGAGCAGCCGGCTGCCGCCGACGTCCGGGGCGATGCCGATCCGGGTCTCCGGCATCGCGACGGTGGAGCGCTCGGTGACGATCCGCACCGAGCCGTGGGCGGACACGCCGACCCCGCCGCCCATGGTGATGCCGTCCAGCACCGCGACGTACGGCTTCGGGTAGCGGGCGATCAGCGCGTTCAGCCGGTACTCGTCCCGGAAGAACGCCCGGGTGCCGGCCCCGCCCGCCTTGGCGTCGTCGTGCATCGCGCGGATGTCGCCGCCCGCGCACAGGCCGCGCTCGCCCGCTCCGGTCAGTACGACGGCGCGTATCCGGTCGTCCGCGGCCCAGGCGTCCAGGGTGGTGCGCAGCGCGGTGACCATGCCGTGGGTCAGCGAGTTGAGCGCCCGTGGACGGTTCAGCACGAGCCGTCCGACGCCGCCGTCCAGGAACGCCTGGACCTCCGCCACCTCTGTGCTCATCGGGCCCGCTCCCGTTCCTCGGTGATGTCGACGTCGTCCACCGGTCGTCCTCGTCCGGTCGTCCGGCCGCTAGTCCCGGCCGGTCGCCGTCGCTTCCCGCTGCTCCTGGCCGGCTGCCGCCGGAACCCCGGCGTCCACCGTACCGGGGGCGGCCGGGCGCGGTGATCACCGGGCCGGGGGCGGGGCGGTGCGGCCGAGGGCGCAGGGCCAGGCGCGCAGGGCGAGTTCGGCGGTGCGGGCCAGGTCGGCGGCGGGGGCGCCGTCCCGGGCCTGCTGGGACATCCCCTGCAGGACGGTGCCGAAGTACCCGGCCAGCGCCTTCGGGTCGGCGCCGGGCGGCAGTTCGCCGTCCTCCACGGCCTGGCGCAGCCGGGCCTCGAAGGTCCGCAGGTTCCCGTTGCGCAGCTCGCGCAGCTGCGCCTGGACGCCGGCGTCCTGCGGGGTGACGTTGGTGGCGGCGGAGATCACCAGGCAGCCGGCCGGATGGGACGGGTCGGGGTAGACGGCGGCGGCCTCGCGCAGGATGCGGGCGAAGGCGCCGTACGCGGTGGGCTCCTCGGCCAGCGCGACGGTCACGAACGCGCCGACGGGGGAGCGGCCGTACTGGCGGACCACCTCCTCGAACAGCGACCGCTTGTCGCCGAAGGCCGCGTACAGGCTGCCGGGGCGGATGCCCATGGCGGCGGTGAGGTCGGTGACGGAGGTGGCCTCGTAGCCGAGCTGCCAGAACAGCCGGGTGGCCGCGGCCAGGGCCTCGGCGCGGTCGAAGGCCGGCGGGCGGCCGCGCCGGGGGCGGCGGGGGGCGTCGGCCGCCGAGGCCTCGGCGGCTGCGCCTGCGCGCGCCGCGTCTTCGGGTGCCGCGTCGTGGGGTGCCGCTGTCGCCGGGTTCGCCTCGCTCATGCGTCGAATTTTAGAGCAGTCACTCAAGAAGTGTGTGCTAGCTTCTTTCTTGAGCGATCGCTCAACAATCATTCGGCTGCGACGGAAGGGGCTCGGCCATGGGCGCGGGCGCGTACGGACTTCAGGGCAAGGTGGCGCTGGTCACGGGCGGCAGCAGGGGGATCGGGCGGGCCATCGCCCGCCGGCTCGGGCGGGACGGCGCCACCGTCGCCGTCGGCTACGCCCGGGACGGGGCGGCGGCGGAGGAGGTGGTGGCCGGCATCCGCGCCGACGGCGGGCGGGCGTTCGCGCTGCACGCCGAACTCGGCCGGCACGGCGACGCGGCCGCGCTCTGGGCGGCCTTCGACGCCGGGATCGGGGCGCACGCCCCGGACGGCGGGGTGGACATCATCGTGAACAACGCCGGGATCGGGCGCAGTTCCGACCTCGAGTCGCTGACCGAGGAGGACTTCGACGCGGTGTTCGCGGTCAACGTCCGGGCGCCGTTCTTCGTGGTGCAGCACGGCCTGAAGCGGCTGCGGGACGGTGGCCGGATCGTCAACGTCTCCAGCGGTGCCGCCCGGCTGGCGATGCCCGAGATCATCGCCTACGGGGCGACCAAGGGGGCGCTGGACACCTTCACCCTCAACCTCGCCAAGCAGCTCGGCCCGCGCGGGATCACCGTGAACTCGGTCGCGCCGGGCATCGTGGACACCGACGTCAACGCGGGCTGGCTGCGCGGCAACGCGGAGGCCGAGGCGTACGCGGCCTCGGTCGCCGCGCTCGGCCGGGTTGGGCAGCCGGAGGACATCGCGGACATCGTCGCCTTCCTCGCCTCCGACGACGCCCGCTGGGTGACCGGGCGGGTCGTGGACGCCACGGGCGGGGCGGGGCTGTAGGGGCGGGCGGGCGCGCCAAACAGATAACAGCTGACAGATGATGAAATCTGTCAGCTGTTATCCGTCATCCGTCATCTGTCATTCGTCGGCGGTGGCCCTCAGCCCCGCACCCGCCCCGTGACCTCGCCGAACCCGATCACGGCACCGTCCGGCCCGGGCGCGGTGGCCGTGATGGTCACCTCGTCGCCGTCCTCCAGGAACGTCCGGGTCGTCCCGTCCGGGAGCTTCAGCGGCTCCTCGCCGTTCCAGGTCAGCTCGATCAGCGCACCCCGGGTGTCCCGCTCCGGCCCGCTGACCGTCCCCGAGGCGAACAGGTCGCCGGTGCGCAGCGAGGCGCCGTTGACGGTCATGTGGGTCAGCTGCTGCTGCGCCGTCCAGTACATGGTGGCGAACGGCGGCCGGGAGACCGGGTGCCCGTTCAGCCGGACCTCCATCGCCAGGTCCAGGCCCCACGGCTCGCCGCCCCGGTCGTCCAGGTACGCCAGCGGCTCGACGTCGCGCTCCGGCGGGGTGACCCGGGCGTGCTCCAGGGCCTCCAGCGGGACGATCCACGGTGAGACGGAGGTGGCGAAGGACTTGCCGAGGAACGGGCCGAGCGGCACGTACTCCCAGGCCTGGATGTCGCGCGCCGACCAGTCGTTGAGCAGGCAGACGCCGAACACGTGCTCGCGGAAGTCGTCCAGCACGACCGGTCGGCCCAGCTCCGACGGCGTGCCGACGACGAAGCCGACCTCGGCCTCGATGTCCAGCCGGCGTGACGGCCCGAAGGTTGGCGCGGCGTCGGCGGGCGCCTTGCGCTGCCCGAACGGCCGCACCACCGGCGTGCCGGAGACCACGACCGTGCCCGCCCGCCCGTGGTAACCGATCGGCAGGTGCTTCCAGTTGGGGGTGAGCGGCTCCGACCCCGGGCGGAAGATCCGGCCCAGGTTGGTGGCGTGGTGCTCCGAGGCGTAGAAGTCGACGTAGTCGGCGACCTCGAACGGCAGGTGCAGCTCCACCTCGTCGGCCGGCACCAGGGCCGGCGACAGCGCCTCGCGGAAGGACTCGTCGGTGAGCCAGGCGGTCAGGTCCGCCCGCACCCGGGTCCAGACCGGACGCCCCGCCGCCATCAGCGGGTTGAGCGAGTCCGCGTCCAGCAGCGCCGACGGCGAGCCGGCCGCGCGGGCGGCCGCCCCGGCGTCCAGCACGAAGTCCCCGACGCGCACACCGATCCGGCGCCGCCCGGGCCGGTCGGCGGCGGTGAAGACGCCGTACGGCAGGTTGTGCACGCCGAACGGCGAGTCCTGAGCGCTGGCGAGCCAGCTGCGGGGGGTGGTCAACGGTCCTCCTGGTGCAGTGGACTGGGCGACGACAGCAGGCCGAGCGCGGCCAGGTCGCCCAGGGGCTCGGCGATGCTGCAGGTGCCGAACGCGGTGAACGAGTTGCGGATCACCGTAACCTGACGATCCGTCAGGGCGCGCACCGCCTTGGCCAGCACTGCGCCGTCGCGCTCCGCCAGCACCGCCGCGGCGGCGGCCCGGTCGGTCTCCTGCGCGGCCAGCAGCACGTTCAGGAAGCCGTGGTGCTCGAACCCGGTCTCCCGGTCGGTGTGCCGGACGGCGTTGTGCAGCCCGGCCGTGCACTTGTACGGCAGTCCGCGCCGCGCGCAGCCGGTGAGGAAGGCGGCCAGCTCGTCCTCGTCCGGGAACGCCTCGGCGACCAGCCCGCCGGTGCGGAACTTCGCCCGGTACGGGCTGTCCACCAGCACGTCCAGGACGGCGTCCAGGTCGTCCCCGCGCAGGAGTTCGCGCGGCAGTTCGACGGCGGCCGGGACGTCCGGCGGCAGCAGCCGGTCCAGCGCGGCCACCGCCTCGGCGGCGTCCCGGGTGGCCAGCTCGACGCCGGCCAGCGCGAAGGGCGCGGCGGCGGCGAGCGCCGGGGCGAGCTCGGTGCTGCCCCCCGGCAGCACCAGCCCGACTCTGAACGGCCCGTCGCCCGCCGCCGCCGTGCCGCCCTGCCCCTGCGCCGCGGCGACCGCCGTGGCCAACTCGCCCAGCCGGCCCGCCCCGCAGAGGAAGGGGCCGACCGCCTCGGCGTACCAGGCCGCGCGGTGCACCCGGTGCGCGGGCACCGCCTCGGCCACCGGCAGGTTCCCCGGCGGGAACACCGCGGCGTCGTCGAACAGTTCGCGGAACAGCTCGGGGATCACACCGGGAACCGTGCCGGGGCTGGTGCCCTCCGAAGGCAGTGTGCTCATCGCCCGGGCCCCCGACCGGCCCAGGTCCAGGCGTAGCCGGCGTCCTCGCTCGCCCGGCCGCCCTCGCCGAGCTCCAGCGGCCGGAAGGTGTCCACCATGACCGCCAGCTCGTCGAAGAACTCCGCGCCGATGCTGCGCTCGTACGCCCCCGGCTGCGGCCCGTGGGTGTGCCCGCCCGGGTGCAGCGAGATCGAGCCCTGGCCGATGCCGGAGCCCTTGCGGGCCGCGTAGTCGCCGCCGCAGTAGAACATGACCTCGTCGCTGTCCACGTTGGCGTGGTAGTACGGCACCGGGATCGCCAGCGGGTGGTAGTCCACCTTGCGCGGAACGAAGTTGCAGATCACGAAGCCGTTGCCCTCGAACACCTGGTGGGCCGGCGGCGGCTGGTGGATCCGGCCGGTGATCGGCTCGAAGTCCCGGATGTTGAAGGCGTACGGGTACAGGCAGCCGTCCCAGCCGACCACGTCGAAGGGGTGGTGCGGCACGGTGTAGCGGGTGCCCGCGATCCCGTTCGGGCCGCGGTGCTTGACCAGCACGTCGACGTCCCCGGGGGCGTCGACGACCAGCGGGCCGACCGGTCCCCGGAAGTCCCGCTCGCAGTACGGCGCGTGCTCCAGCAGCTGCCCGTACTTGGACAGGTAGCGCTTCACCGGGGTGATGTGGCTGTTCGCCTCGATGCAGTACGCGCGCAGCGGCTCGTCGCCGGCCGGCACCCAGCGGTGGGTGGTGGCACGCGGGATGATCACGTAGTCGCCTTGCCCGACCTCGATCGAGCCGAACACCGTCTCGACCGTGCCGGAGCCGGACTCCACGTACACGCACTCGTCGCCGAGCCCGTTGCGGTAGAGCTCGCTCGGGGCCCCGGCGGCGACGTACGAGATCCGCACGTCGCCGTTGCCGAGGACCAGCCGGCGGCTGCCGACGACGTCCGCGGACTTCCAGTCCTGGTCCGCGAACAGCTCGTGCAGCTTGAGGTGACGGGGGAGGAGCGGGTGGTTGGGCACCGTGGACTGGTCCGGCAGCTCCCAGGGCACCGCGTTGACCACCGCCGAGGGGATGCCCCGGTGGTAGAGCAGCGAGGAGTCCGAGGAGAACCCCTCCTCACCCATCAACTCCTCGTAGTACAGCCCGCCTTCGGGAGTGCGGTGCTGGGTGTGCCGCTTGGGCGGGATGCTGCCCAGCTGCCGGTAGTACGCCATCTCCGTGGTCCTCCTCGACCGTTCGTCAGAGATCCGTTCGTCGGAACCCCGCGACGGATCCCGTCGTCGGAACCCCGCGACGGAGCCCGCGACGGAGCCCCTCGTCAGAGCCCGTCGACGCTCACAGGTTGCCGCGTCGGTCCTGCTCGCGCTCGATGGACTCGAAGAGCGCCTTGAAGTTGCCCTTGCCGAAGCCGAGCGAACCGTGCCGCTCGATGAACTCGTAGAAGACGGTGGGGCGGTCGCCGATCGGCTTGGTGAAGATCTGCAGCAGGTAGCCGTCCTCGTCGCGGTCGACCAGGATGCCGCGCTTCTTCAGCTCCTCGATCGGCACCCGGACCTTGCCGATCCGCTCGCGCAGCTCCGGGTCGTCGTAGTAGGCGTCCGGGGTGGCGAGGAACTCCACGCCGCGCGCCCGCAGCACGTCCACGGTGGTGAGGATGTCGTTGGTGGCGAGCGCCATGTGCTGGCAGCCGGGGCCGGTGTAGAACTCCAGGTACTCGTCGATCTGGGACTTCTTCTTGGCGACGGCCGGCTCGTTGAGCGGGAACTTCACCCGGTGGTTGCCGCTGGCGACGACCTTGGACATCAGCGCGGAGTACTCGGTGGCGATGTCGTCGCCGACGAACTCGGCCATGTTCACGAAGCCCATGACGCGGTTGTAGAACGCCACCCACTCGTCCATCCGGCCCAGCTCGACGTTGCCGACGGCGTGGTCGAGGGCCTGGAAGAGGCGCTTGGGCGAGCCCTCCGGGTGGGTGACCCTGCTCTCCGCGACGACGTAGCCCGGCAGGTACGGGCCGTGGTAGCGGGAGCGGTCGATCAGGGTGTGGCGGGTCTCGCCGTAGGTGGCGATGGCCGCGCGGCGCACGGTGCCGTTCTCGTCCGAGACGTCGTTCGGCTCCTCCAGCACGGTGGCGCCGGACGCGCGGGCGTGCTCGATGCACTTGTCGACGTCCGGGACCTCCAGGGCGAGGTCGACGACGCCGTCGCCGTGGCGGCGGTGGTGGTCCAGCAGCGGGCTGTCCGGCTGGACGCCGCCCTTGATCACGAAGCGGCAGGAGCCGGAGCGGAGCACGTACGCCTTGCGGTCCCGGCGGCCGGTCTCCGGGCCGGAGTAGGCGACCAGCTCCATGCCGAACACGACCTGGTAGAACTGGGCCGTCTGGGTGGCGTTGCCGACCACGAAGACCACCGCGTCCTGGGCGGTCACCGGGAACGGGTCGGTGGCCGCGTCGTGCTCGACGAGGCCGACGAGGCGGCGCAGCTGGTCGGCGTCAAGACCGGCCTCGCGCTCCTCGGGGGTCAGCTCAAGGGCGTGGGTCTGCGGGGTCATCGCTCGTTCCTCCACTTCGGGCCTCGCCGTCGAGGCTTCCGCTGGATCGCGACCGCACCGAACGGGTGGGCGGTGTGGTTGCGGAGAGCTTGCTCTTGTCGGGGTCGTTGGGCAACAGGTCGGATTTTCACTGCTCAATGTGTACAAGCTGATCAGAAAATCCTGCTGTCAGCTGCGCAAAATGCGCTGCCGACCGGGGGTGATGCCCGAAGACTGCGCAATGGGACGGTCACGCACTCCCGGGGCCGGCGGGGCGCGGGAGGTGGCGCAGGAACCAGTCCGAGGCCAGCTCGGCGACCCGGTCCAGGGCGCCCGGCTCCTCGAACAGGTGGCTCGCGTGCGGCACCACCGACAGCGCGCTCTCGCAGCGCAGCCGGCTCCGGGCCCGCCGGTTGAGGTCGAGCACGGTGGGGTCCAGCGAGCCGACGACGAGCAGCGTGGGGGCGCGGACCCGGGCCAGCGTGTCGGGCGCGGCGAGGTCCGGGCGGCCGCCCCGGGAGACCACGGCGCGCACGGCCGGGCCCAGCTCGGCGGCGGTGTGCAGCGCGGCCGCGGCGCCGGTGCTGGCGCCGAACAGGCCGAGCGGCAGGCCGCGGGTCTCGGGCACGGCGGCGTCCGGGCCGTCCTCCGCCGCGCCCAGCCGCCGGGCGACGGCGGTCAGCCGCCCGCCCAGCAGCGCCACGTCGAACACGTTCCGCCGGTCGGCCTCCTCGGCCTCGGTGAGCAGGTCGAACAGCAGCGTGGCCAGCCCGGTGCGGTTCAGGTACTCGGCGACGTGCCGGTTGCGCGGGCTGTGCCGGCCGCTGCCGCTGCCGTGCGCGAAGACGACGACCCCGCGCGCGCCGGCCGGCACCGTCAGCCGGCCCGCGAGGCGGACCCCGGCGACGGGCAGCAGCAGCTCGCGGTCGGCCCCGGCCGAGCCCGCGGACGGGTTGCCGCGGGCCTCGGCCAGCAGCCGCAGCACCTCCTCGTCCTCGGTCTGCGAGAAGTCGGCGTAGAACTCGCCGATCGCGTAGAACGGGGACGGTGTGTCGACGCAGACCAGCTCGTCGGCGACCTCGTCCAGGCGCTCGGCCCAGTCCACCGGCGCGACCGGCACCGCGAGCACTACCCGGGCCGCGCCGCGCGCCCGGACGATCCGGCAGGCCGCCCGGGCGGTGGACCCGGTGGCGATGCCGTCGTCCACCACGACCACGGTGCGTCCGCGCAGGTCGGCGGGCGGCCGGTCGCCCCGGTAGCGGCGGGCCCGGCGCGCCAGTTCGGCGCGCTCCAGCCGCTCCACCTCGGCCAGTTGCTCGTCGGTGACCGCGGAGAACCGGATCACCTGGTCGTTCAGGACCCGGATGCCGTCCTCGCCGATCGCCCCCATGCCGAGCTCGGGCTGGTAGGGAACGCCGAGCTTGCGGATCACGCAGATGTCCAGCGGGGCGCCGAGCGCCGCGGCGACCTCGGCGGCCACCGGCACGCCGCCCCTCGGCAGCGCCACGATCACGGTGTCGGGGCCGGCCAGGTGGCCGAGCCGGGCGGCCAGCCGACGGCCTGCCTCGGTGCGGTCGGCGAAGCGGGTGAAGTGGGTTCCGGTGACGTGCATGACACGGCCTCCGGTTCCACCGTACGTCGTTCCGGTCGGCGCGGGGCGGTCCCGGGCGGTCCCGGGCCGGGCCGGGCGGGGCCGCGTGCGGTGGGGGCGCACGTCGGGGCGCAGGCCGGGGCCGGGCCGGGCGTGACGGCGCGGGCCGGGGCCGGGCCGGGCCGGGATCGCGGGTGGGAGCGGTCCGGGATCCGCCCGGGATCGCGGCCGGGATCGGATCGGGAGCCGGACGGGACGACACCCCCGTGCGGCCGGGACAACGGGCGGCGCACGGTGGATCGCAGAGGCGGACCGCAGAGCCCGCCCGCGACCGGAAGGAGCGCCCGTCATGTCGGGCACCGTCATCACCGACCTGCGCCGCCGAGGCGCCGTCGACCCCGGCCGCCTGCTCGCCGGACCGCTGCGCGGCGTCGGCCTGCAAACCCTCGACCCGGGCCGGAGCACCGAGGTGGCCGCCGACGGCGTCGAGCACGCGCTCTACGTCACCGCCGGCTCCGGGCTCGCCGAACTCCCCGAGGACGCCGTGCACCCGGACCACCCGGAGCGCGCCGACGCCGGCCTGCCGCTGGTCGAGGGCACCGCGCTCGTGCTGCCGCTCGGCTCGCGGACCGTCCTGACCGCCGGGACGGCCGGGCTGGAGTACTTCCACGCCCTGCTCGCCGTCCCCGCCATCGCCACCCACCCGTCCGAAGCCTCTCCCGAAGCCTCTCCCGAAGTCCCTCCCGAAGAAGGTGACCCCAGGTGATCGTCACCACCGACACCGGCGCGGCCATGGTCGTCGTCGGCCCGAACGGCGAGCGGGTACGGATCCGCTCCCTCGCCCGGAGCCCGATGCTCGCCAGTGCCTGCGAGGCCTTCGACCACCTGCGGCTGAGCCCGGGAGCCCACCACGTCCTCCCGGGCCGGCCCGATACCGAGACCGTCCTGCACGTGCTGCGCGGCGCCACCGTCGTCGGCCAACTGTCGGACGAGCCGGACCACTTGGCCTCCGAAGGCGACCTGCTGCTGGCCCGCCGCGGCCGCACCCTGCACCTCGAAGCCGGACCGCTCGGCGCGGAACTGCTCTGCCTGACCCTCGTCGTCCCCCGGCACCGCGCCGGCACCCGGGCCGCCCTGGCCCGGCGCCGCGCAGCCCGTCGGGACCGGCCCTGACCGGTCCCGCCAGTCCTCGTCGGAGGAGCCCCTCGTGATACTCGTCCCCGCGGCCGTCCCGCGCACCGCGCCCGCGTTCCAGCGGCTGATCGACCCGGAGCAGCGGCCGGGCGTCCGTGCCGGACTGACCGTCGAAGCGCTGCCGCCGGGCGTCCGGGTCGAGCAACTCCCTTACGAGTCCGTCGAGTCGGTGACCGTGGTGCTCTCCGGCCGGCTGTTCGCGGCCGGCCGGGTCCTCTCCCCGGGCGAGGCGCTGCACCACCGGCCCGGCACCTCCTGCCGGATCTCCGCCGTCCGTGGCGCGCCGACCGCCGTGCTCACCGTCCGGCCCACCCCGCGCCGGGTCGCCGTCCCGGCCCAGCGGTCGGACTCCGCCCCCGGGTCGAACTGGCGGCAGGTGGAGGTGGGCGCCGTGCGGCTGGACCCGGACGGCACCTGCGGCCCGTACGCGGACCGGGCCGCCGACGCCTTCCTGGTGCTCCTCTCCGGGGCCGCGGTCTTCCTCGGCGAACTCGGCGAAGTGCCGTTGCTGGCAGGCGATCTGGTCTACGTCCGGGCGGGGGAGCGGTACGGCCTCCGGGCCGGCCGGCGTGGACCGGTCACCGCGGTGCTGGGCCGCGTCGGCGCGCCCGGCGCGGTCCTGGGGCCGGAGTGGACCGGCAGGCCCGCGCGCTCGGGGCGGGCCGGACCGCAGGGCTGAGCGCGCGGCGCCATCTCGCGGACGGGCCGGGCCGGACGCCGGACCGCCGGGTGGACCGGGTGGACCGGGTGGGGCCCGGTCCCGGCGGCCCGGCGTCCCGGGCGCCTGGGGCGCCGGTCTCGCCGACGTCCCGGAACGGCCGGACCGTCCTGGCCCGGCCGTTCCGGCCGACTCGGAAGGGTCCGGCCCCGACACGCTGAGGACTCCACGAGCACGTCACGGAAAGTCACGCGATCGCCGCTGATAGTGTCGACCGGGTGGATGAAGAACAGCCGGTGGAGCCCGCAGACCCGGGTGGCGCCACGCCCGTCCGTGTGCTGATCGTCGACGACCACCCGCTCTTCCGGGAGGGCCTCAGGGCGGCGCTGGAGAGCGCCGAGGGCGTCCTCGTGGTCGCCGAGGCCGAGCGGGTGGCCGACGTGCCGGAGGCGGTCGCCCGGCACCGCCCGACCGTGGTGATCATGGACCTCTCGCTGCCCGACGGCTCCGGACTGGAGGCCGTCCGGCAGCTCGCCACCCAGGAGTCGCCGCCGCCGGTGCTGATGCTGACCATGTCGGACGACAACGGGAACCTGCTCGCCGCCCTCCAGGCGGGCGCGCGCGGCTACCTGGTCAAGGGGGCCGGGCGGGAGGAGGTGCTGCACGCGGTGCGGACGGTCGCGGCGGGCGGCGCGGTGTTCGGCGGCGAGGTGGCCGGTCGGATCACCGCCCTGCTGGCCGGCGCGAAGATGCGCGAGGCGGGGCAGCTCTTCCCCGACCTCACCGCCCGCGAGGCCGAGGTGCTGGACCTGGTCGCGCGCGGGCTGGACAACCGGCGGATCGCCCGGGAGCTGGTGGTCGCGGAGAAGACCGTCCGCAACCACATCACCCACATCTTCGAGAAGCTGCACGTCGCCACGCGCGCCGAGGCGGTCGCCCGGGCCCGCGACATGGGCCTCGGCGACGACCGGGGCACCCCGGAGAGGTGAACCGGGGGTGCCGGCCCGCCGACCGGCACCCCCGGGGTCTCGTCCTCAGGGCTCTCGTCCTCAGGGCTGCATCTCGTACGCGCCGGAGAGCGCCTCGACCTGCGCCCAGACCCGGGCGTCCCGCTCCGGGTCGGCGACCGGGCGGCGCACGTTCGCCAGCGCCCAGGCGGCCTGCTCCTCGGTGGCCGAGGCCTTGCCGTGCAGCTCGGTGGCGTGCGCGGAGAAGTCCCGGACCAGCGCGTCGAAGATCCGGTCCAGCACGTCGCCGCCGTGCTCGGAGGCGGTCAGGCCGGTCAGCTCGGCCTGCTCCAGCACCAGCTGGCCGTAGACGATCAGCGCGAACAGCTGGCCGATCTCCAGCAGGAAGTCCAGGTCCGCCTGCTGCTCCTTGCTCGGCGCGTTCTCCAGCAGCAACGCGCAGAAGCCGTCGGCCTGTTCGCGGAAGCGGGCGACGTTGGGCAGCCCGGCGTGGCGGTCGTAGGCGGTGCGCCAGTCGTGGAAGCGGATCGCGCCGAGGCCGCGGGCCGGGCCCTGCTGGAACAGGAAGGCGTCGTCGGCGGCGTCCAGGCGGGTCGGCACCGGAGCGTAGTCGGCCGGGGCGAACAGGTAGTTGCCCATGAACTTGAGGATCAGCGCCAGGTTGACGTGGACGGTGCCCTCCAGCTTCGGCAGGCCGCGGATGTCCTTCGCGGCCTTGTCGAAGTAGGTGTCCGCCTCGAAGCCCTTGGCTGCGATGACGTCCCACATCAGGTCGATGACCTTCTCGCCCTCGGTGGTGACCTTCATCTTGGTCATCGGGTTGAACAGCAGGTAGCGGCGGTCCTCGGCGGAGGCGGTGCGGAAGTAGTCCACGGCCCGCGCGCTGAACAGCTTCATCGCCGCCAGGCGGACGTAGGCGTCCGTCAACTCCCGCTTGACGTGCGGGAAGTCGGTGACCCGCTTGCCGTACAGCATCCGGTTGTGGGCGTGCGTGACGGCCTCGTACATCGCGTGCTCGCAGATGCCGATCGAGGCGGTGCAGAGGTTGAACTTGCCGACGTTGACGGTGTTGAGCGCCGCGTCGAAGGCGGCCTGGCCGGTGTGCAGCACGTCCTCGGCGCGCACCGGGTAGTCCTCCAGGCGGAACTCGCTGACGTACATCTGCGCGTTCACCACGTTCTTGACCAGGTGGTACGCGTCGTGGCGGCTGTCGGCGGCGAAGAAGACGTAGCCCTCCGGGCCCTCGACGTCCGAGCGGCGGCCGAACACCGAGACCAGGCCGGCCACGTTGCCGTTGCCGATGTAGTACTTGGAGCCGGTCGCGGTGAAGCCGCCCTCGCCGTCCGGGGTGAGGATCATGTCGGTGGAGTAGATGTCGGCGCCGTGGGTGCGCTCGGACAGGCCGAAGGCCATCACGTGGCCCTCCGCGAGGAGCCGGGCGGCGCGGGCGCGGACGGCCTCGTTCTCGCTCTGCCAGACCGGGCCGAGGCCCAGGATGGTGACCTGCCAGGTGTACCAGTAGCCGAGGCCGTAGAAGCCGAGGATCTCGTTCAGCTCGGCGATCCGCGCGGTGTCCCAGCGCTTCTCGGGGTCGGCCGAGGCGGGGGTCAGGAACTCCGCGAACAGGCCCTCCTTCGCGGCGAAGTCCAGGAAGTCGGCGTACCAGCTGCGGTCGATGTAGGTGTCGATCAGCGCCTTCTTGCCGCGGGACTCGAACCAGTCCACCGTCGCGCGCAGCAGTCGGCGGGTCGGCTCGTCGAACTGTGCGGGGTCGTAGCTGCGCGGGTTGAAGAGCATCGAGGGGCTCCCGGGGGTCGAGGGTGTGAGGAGGGCGGGGCGGCGGGCCGGGCCGGTCGGTCAGCCGGTCGGTCGGCGCAGCCGGTCGGGTCGGCCGCTGGGACTGCCGGTCAGGTCGGCCGGTTGGCGGCGAGTCGGCGCAGGGTGGCGAGCACGTCGTCGAGCCAGGCGAGGGTCATCCGCTCGTACTCGATCCCGCCGCGCAGCACCACGTGCTGCAGCTGCTGCCGGGCGTCGAGCGCGGTCGCGTCGGGGAAGTCCCGCTGCTCGCCGTGCAGGTAGCGGGCGAGCAGGGCGGCGTGGCCCTCGCGGTGCCGTTCGACCTCGGAGACCAGCGCGGCCGGGTCGTCGAAGGCGGCGGCCCGGATCTTGACCGCGAGCTCGTGCCGGACGGTCTCCGGCTCGACGGGCTCGCGCAGCCAGGCGGCCAGTGCGGCCCGTCCGGCCTCGGCCGCCGAGTAGACCTTCTTGTCCGGTCGCCCGTCCTGGGGGACCTCCTGCGCGGCCACCCAGCCGTCCGCCTCCATCCGCCGCAGCACCCGGTAGATCTGCTGGTGGGTGGCGGTCCAGAAGCGCCCGATCGAGCGGTCGAAGCGCCGGGCCAGCTCGTAGCCGGAGCCGGGCTGCTCCAGCAGCGAGACGAGGATCGCGTGCTCCAGTGCCATGGTCCGCATCCTGCTATGCAACGAGTTGCATAGGCAATGGCGCCCCCGACGGTTGAGACGCAGGTCACCGGCGTGATCGGATGGTTATCTACCATTCCTGGCCATCGGGTGCAAAACGTTAGATAAGCGCCAGAATGGGTACGGGGCAAGCGCCTTACCGGTTCCGACCACAGGAGGTGGTATCGGTGGCAACCCATATCCCGACGACGGGCATGGAGCACCATCCGGACATCGTCGAACTGCGCGAACGCTACGAGCGGGTCACCTCGACTCCCCGCGCCCAGGCCGTCGAGGCCCTGGCCGTCCTGGCCGGTCTCTTCCTGGCGGCATCGCCGTGGATCGTCGGCTTCACCGCGTTCAGCACCCTGACCGTGACCTGCCTGATCGTGGGTCTGGCCTACACGGCCCTGATGGCCGGCTACGGCTCGGCCTACGAACGCACCCACGCGCGGGCCTGGGCGGCCGCTGCGCTGGGTGTCTGGACGATCATCTCCCCGTGGGCCGTCTCCGGGTCCGTCGCGCACGGCAAGAACATCGTGACCTGCGTCATCGTGGGCGCCGTGATGTTCCTGCTCGGCCTCGCGGCGATCTCGATGGCGACCATGACGTCGAACGGAGCGTCGATGCGGCGCGGCCGGGCCGGCCGCGCCAAGGGCTGATCCTCCCCGCAGCCCGTGCCGGGGCGCGGAGGGCGCGACCGCCC
>NZ_JBEXJK010000015.1:0-50174 GCF_040609095.1 Kitasatospora sp. NPDC004799 | reverse complement strand
CGAGCGCCACACCGCCACCCCCCCCCGCGCCGTCCCCGGCGCCCCGGGGGCCCCCACGGCCGAAGGCCGGGGGAGGGTCGAGGCCGTCGAGCTGGCCAACGGCTACCGCCTCGACTGCGACCTGGTGGTGCTGGCCTGCGGCACCCGCCCGCGCACCGCGCTGGCGCACGCCGCCGGACTGCCCGTCACCACCGGCGTGCCGGTCGACGACGGGCTGGGCGTCGCCCCGCACGTGCACGCGATCGGCGACTGCGCCGAGCACCGCGGCACCGTCCACGGCCTGGCCGGCCCCGCCTGGGAGCAGGCCGACGTGCTCGCCCGCCGGCTCTCCGGCGCCGAGCCGGACGCCCGCTACCCCGGCACCGGCCCGCGCGCCCGGCTCAGCACCGGCGGCCTGGAGTACGCGGCCTTCGGCGCCGTGGACGAGACCCGCGACCAGGGCCTGCACGTCCTGCGGCTCACCGACGCCACCCGCGGCAGCTACAAGAAGCTCGTCCTGCGCGGCGACCGCCTGGTGGGCGCGATCCTGCTCGGCGACCTGGCCACCGTGGACGCGCTGGCCGGCGCCTTCGCCGACGGCGGCGCGCTCGCCGGCCACCCCCTGCACCTGCTCACCCGAGGAACTGCCATGACTGGAGACGTGCGTTGACCACTGACCACCGCAGCACCCGAGACGCCGGCGCCGTCCGGGACCTCGTCCTGGTCGGCCACGGCATGGTCGGCCAGCGCTTCCTGGAGGCCTGGACGGAACAGCCCGCCGCCCGCGGCTGGCGGGTCACCGTGCTCGCCGAGGAGCCCCGGCCCGCGTACGACCGGGTCCACCTCAGCTCGCTGTTCGCCGGGAGCACCGCCGAGGACCTCGCGCTCTGCCCGGCCGGCTTCCTCGCCGAGCACGGCATCGACCTGCGCCTGGGCGACCCGGCCACCGCGATCGACCGCTCGGCGCGACGCGTTCGCACCGCCTCCGGCACCGAAGTCCGGTACGACGTCCTGGTGTTGGCGACCGGCTCGGTGCCCTTCGTGCCGCCGGTTCCGGGCACCGACGCGCCCGGCTGCCACGTCTACCGGACCATCGAGGACGTGGACGCGATCCGTGCCGGCGCCGCGGCCGCCCGGACCGGCGTCGTGGTCGGCGGCGGACTGCTCGGGCTGGAGGCGGCCGGCGCGCTGCGGGCCGGCGGACTCGACACCCACGTCGTGGAGTTCGCACCCCGGCTGATGGCCGTCCAGGTGGACGACGGCGGCGGCGCGGCGCTGCGCCGCAAGATCGAGGACCTCGGCGTCACCGTCCACACCGGCGCGGGTGCCAGTGGCGTGCTCACCGGCCCGGACGGCCGGGTCCGCGGCCTCGCCCTCTCCGACGGACGCGAACTGCCCGCCGAACTGGTGGTGTTCTCCGCCGGGGTGCGCGCCCGCGACCAGCTCGCCCGGGACTGCGGACTGCCGGTCGGCCCGCGCGGCGGCGTCGTGGTCGACGCCCACTGCCGCACCGAGGACCCGGCGGTGCTCGCCATCGGCGAGTGCGCCCAGGCCGTCGACGGCCGGGTCTACGGTCTGGTCGCCCCCGGCTACCAGATGGCCGAGACGGCGGCGCGCACCGTCGCGGAGCAGGCCGGCGCGGGCTTCACCGGCGCCGACACCTCCACCAAGCTCAAGCTGCTCGGCGTGGACGTCGCCAGCTTCGGCGACCCGCACGGCACTGCCGAGGGCGCCCTCGACGTGCTCTACAGCGACAGCCGCAGCGGCGTCTACCGCAAGCTCGTCATCGGCGCCGACGGCGCGCTGCTCGGCGGCGTCCTGGTCGGCGACACCGAGGGCTACGGCACCCTGCGCCCGCTCGCCGTCGCCGGCAAGCCGCTCACCGTCGCGCCCGAACAGCTCGTGCTGCCCGCCGGGTTCGCGGGGGCCGCCGGACCGGTCGCGCTGCCCGACGACGCGGTGCTCTGCTCCTGCCACAACGTGACCCAGGGCGCGGTGCGCGCCGCCGTCCGCGAGCAGGGCGCCGACAGCGTGGCCGCCGTCAAGAAGTGCACCCGGGCCGGCACCGGCTGCGGCAGCTGCCTCAAGCAGCTCGGCACCGTCGTCACCGAGGAGCTGGAGGCCGCCGGGGTCTCCACCGTCAAGGGCCTGTGCGAGCACTTCGCCCACACCCGCGCCGAGTTGTACGAGATCGTCCGGGTCACCGGGCTGACCAGCTTCTCCGAGCTGCTCGCCCGGCACGGCAGCGGCGGCGAGGGCTGCGAGATCTGCAAGCCGACCGTCGCCTCCGTCCTGGCCAGCCTCGGCAACGGCCACATCCTGGACGGCGAGCAGGGCGCGCTCCAGGACTCCAACGACCACTTCCTCGCCAACCTCCAGCGCAACGGCTCGTACTCGGTCGTCCCCCGGGTGCCCGGCGGCGAGATCACCCCCGAGGGCCTGATCACGATCGGCGAGATCGCCCGCGACCACGGCCTGTACACCAAGATCACCGGCGGCCAGCGGATCGACATGTTCGGCGCCACCGTCGACCAACTGCCGCTCATCTGGCGCAAGTTGGTCGACGCCGGGTTCGAGTCCGGACACGCCTACGGCAAGTCGCTGCGCACCGTGAAGTCCTGCGTCGGCGAGACCTGGTGCCGCTTCGGCGTCCAGGACTCCACCGCCCTGGCCATCGAACTGGAGCTGCGCTACCGGGGGTTGCGCTCCCCGCACAAGCTCAAGGCGGCCGTCTCCGGCTGCGCCCGCGAGTGCGCCGAGGCGCAGAGCAAGGACTTCGGCGTCATCGCCACCTCGGCCGGCTGGAACCTCTACGTCGGCGGCAACGGCGGCACGACCCCGCGCCACGCCGACCTGCTGGTGGCGGACGTGGACCGCGAGACGCTGATCCGGACCATCGACCGCTACCTGATGTTCTACATCCGCACCGCCGACCGGCTGGAGCGCACCTCGGTCTGGCTGGAGCGGCTGGAGGGCGGCTTGGACCACCTGCGGGCCGTGGTCCTCGACGACGCGCTCGGCATCGCCGCCGAACTGGATGAACTGATGGAGCGTCACACCGGCGGCTACCGGGACGAATGGGCCGAGACCCTGGCCGACCCCGACCGGCTGCGGCGCTTCACCTCCTTCGTCAACGCCCCCGGCACCCCCGACCCCGCCGTGACCTTCGTCCCCGAACGCGGCCAGATCCGCCCGGCCCGCCCCGGCGAGGCCGGCCACACCCTCAACGCCCCGGTGCTGGTTGCCGGGGCCCGACCGGAGGTGCTCACCCCGTGACCGTACAGATCCACGACGGCACCCGCTGGCAGACCGTCTGCTCCCTCGACGACCTCCAACCCGGCCGCGGCGTCGCCGTGTTGCTCCCCGACGCCGGACAGGTCGCGCTCTTCCGCGACCGCGCCGGGACGTTGTACGCCGTCGACAACCTCGACCCGTTCAGCGGCGCCCCCGTCCTCGCCCGCGGCCTGCTCGGCAGCCGGGGCGACCGGCCGACGCTCATCTCGCCGATGTACAAGCAGGTGTACGACCTCACCGACGGCCGCTGCCTGGACGAGGACACCGCCCCCGACGGCACCCCCGCCGTGCTGCGGCGCTGGCCGGTCCGGTCCGTCGGGTCCGGCGGGTCCGTCGCGTCCGTCGCGTCCGTCGGGTCCGGCGCCGGGGAGGTGGCGGCATGACGGCCGTCCTCGACACCAGATCGCCCGCCCCGCTGGCGGGTTGGGACCCGGAGGACGAGGAGTTCTGGGCGCGCGGCGGCGCCCGGATCGCCCGGCGGAACCTGGTGTTCTCCGTGCTCTCCGAACACATCGGCTTCTCGGTGTGGAGCCTCTGGTCGGTGCTGGTGCTGTTCCTCGGTCCCGAGTACCACATCGACACGGCGGGGAAGTTCACCCTCACCGCCCTGCCGACCGCGCTCGGCGCACTGCTGCGGCTGCCGTACACCTTCGCCGTCGCCCGCTTCGGCGGCCGCACCTGGACGGTGATCAGCACCCTGCTGCTGCTCGTGCCCACCGCGCTCACCGCGCTGGTGCTGGAACCCGGGGTCCCGTACGGAACGCTGCTGGCCGTCGCCTGCGTGGCCGGCGTCGGCGGGGGCAACTTCGCCTCCTCGATGGCCAACATCAACGCCTTCTACCCGCACCGGCTCAAGGGGTGGGCGCTGGGCGTCAACGCGGGCGGCGGCAACCTGGGCGTGCCGGCCGTGCAGCTGCTCGGGCTGCTGGTGCTGGCCACCGCCGGGGCCGCCCACCCCCGGCTGCTGCCGCTGCTGTACCTGCCGATGATCCTGCTGGCGGCGGCGGGGGCGTGGTGGCGGATGGACAACCTGCCGGTGTCGAAGGGTAGTTCGGGCGAGGGGCGGGCGTTGCGCGAGGTGGCCCGCGACCCGTACGGCTGGGCCGTCTCCACCCTCTACATCGGCACCTTCGGCTCCTTCATCGGCTTCGGCTTCGCCTTCGGGCAGGTGCTTCAGGTGCAGTTCCACGAGCGCTTCGACACCCCGGTGAAGGCCGCCGCGCTCACCTTCCTCGGGCCGCTGCTCGGCTCGCTGCTGCGACCGGTGGGCGGGCGGCTCGCCGACCGGTACGGCGGTGCGCGGGTGACGCTGGCCACCTTCGCCGCCATGGGCGCCGGTACGGCGGTGGTGCTGGCCGCCTCCAAGGCGGGCTCGCTGCCGCTGTTCCTCGCCGGGTTCGTCGCCCTGTTCGTGCTCAGCGGGATCGGCAACGGCTCGACGTACAAGATGATCCCGGCGCACTACCAGGCCGTGGCCCGGTCGGCGGTCGCGGCCGGGGCGGACCCGGCGGCCGCCGAGGCCGACTCCCGGTGCCGCTCCGCCGCGCTGATCGGGCTCGCGGGGGCGATCGGGGCGTTCGGCGGGGTGCTGGTGAACCTGACGTTCCGGCAGTCCTTCCTGGCCGGCGGCAACGGGGACGCGGCGTACACGGGGTTCCTGCTGGCGTACGCGGGCTGCTCGGTGCTGACCTGGGCGGTCTGGCTCCGACGGCGGTGAAGCCCCGGCGGTGAGGGCACCGGGGTGGGGCGTTGCCCTACGCTCGTGGCCTGCACACGGGGAGGGCACGAGGGATGGCCGACAGCACGTCGAACGCGGTGAACGGCACGGTGACCGGGCCGGTCGTCCAGGCCGGGAGCATCGAGAACCTCTACCTGGGCGGGAGCCGGCCCCCGGTCGTACCGAACGGGGCCGACGCGTGGGTGCGGGCCGCCGCGGAGTCGCGGGTGTGGCAGCACGTCCGGGAGGACCGGGATGCGGAGCCGTACCGGTGCGTCGTGCTGAAGGCCGTCGGGGAGTTGGCCGTGCTGCGGGACTCGGTCGACCTGGCGGACGATCCGTGGCAGGACCCTGGGATCGCGGTGCGGTTTGCCGCACGAGTCGACTGGTTGCTCGGCAACGAGCGGCTGGACCTCTACCCGGCCGAGGCCGCGCTGCTGGCGGTGCTGCCCTTCCTTTACCGGGTCCGCTCGCTGCACCTGGCGGCGGCGCGGGCTTCCGTCCGTCCGACGGACCTGCTGCCCGCGCCCGAGCCCGACGCCGACCGTGCGGCCTACGAGCAGTTCATCGAGTCCTACGACCTACTCGTGGGCCGCACCCGAACCCGCCCCGCCTCAGCTTCCGTACTCGGCTGGTGGCTCTTCCACCGCTGGCTCGACCAGCACGAGGATCTCGCCGATCCCGAGGGCGTCGGCGAGATCCTGGACCGACTCCCGGTGCTCGCCGACCTCGGCGAGACCTTCGCACTCAAGCGCGTCTGCGCCCTGCTGCACGGCCTGCGGCGAGGTCCCGACGTCGGCAACCGTGACTACCTCGCCGGCCTCAGCACGGACGACCATCTTCGGGCTCCAGGCGAACAGCACGTCCGGGAGCCGAGGTTGGCGCTTCTGCTGGCGCTGGCGTACGGGACCGCCATCGAGCTGACCGCCCTGCCCGAGATCGTGGCGGAACACCTCGGCATCCCGGACGAGGTGGACCTCCCCGACCTGCGCCGGACGCTGGACGAGGCCGCGTGGGGCGGCTCCTACGACCTTCCGGTGCTGCGCGCGGAATGCCGCCACGAGGCAGTGGTGGAGGGCCTGCGCGAGTACACCGCCCGCGCCGACGAACTCCTGCACGCCGTCCGCCGCGTGCTCACCTCGCACCCGCTCCCCACCCGCCTCACCTCGGACGAGGCCGCGCCCGCCGCCGGGGCCTTCACGGGCTGGGCGCGCTTCCGGATGGACGAACGCCGGGTCCGCAGCCTGCTGATGGGCGTCGAGCTCTACCGCGACCGGGACCTGGCCGTCCGCGAGCTCTACCAGAACGCCCTCGACGCCTGCCGGTACCGGCGCGCCCGCACCGAGTTCCTGGACCGCACCCACCCGCTGGCCGACTTCCGCTACGACGGTCTCATCCAGTTCCGTCAGGGCGTGGACGAGGACGGCCGCGCCTACCTGGAGTGCGAGGACGACGGTGTCGGCATGGGGGAGGAGGAGCTGCGAGGCGTCTTCTCCAACGCCGGCGCCCGTTTCGCCGAGCAGCTGGACTTCAAGGTGGAACGCGCCAAGTGGCGGAAGACGGAGCCGCCCGTCGAGCTCCACCCCAACAGCCGTTTCGGCATCGGCGTCCTGAGCTACTTCATGCTCGCCGACGAGATCCGGGTGACGACCTGCCGGATGGACGAGAAGGGGCACCTGGGCGCGAACCTGGGCGTCTCCATCTACGGCCCGGGCCACCTCTTCCGGATCCTCCCCAGGCCCGAGCCGGCCCGGAAGCCCGGCACCACGGTGCGGCTGTACCTGCGGGAGGACATCGACCTGGGCGCCTCCTGGTCGGCCCTCGACGTCCTCGAACGCCTGCTGGGCATCGCGGAGTTCCGCACCACGGCGGTGCACGGCGAGCGGAACGCGGAGTGGAGGCCCGGCACGCTGCGGGCCAGGGACTCGGGGTCGGAGAAGGAGTTCGGGTACCACGCGACGGGCACGGTCGTCCCGTGGGAGAACGCTCCCGACGGCGCGCAGGTGATGTGGTGCCAGTACGGCGGGAGCCTGTTGGTGGACGGCCTGTTCGTCCGGCCCTCGGCGGCAGGGGAACTCCTGGGCCAGGGCAGGGGTCTGGCGGGGGTCGTCGTGAACCTCTCGGGGGCGTGGTCGCCGGGCAGGTTGTCGGTCGACCGGCGCCTGGTCATCGATGACGTGTCCCACCGGGTCCGTCGACTGCTGGAGGCGGCGGCGGTCGATCTGGTCCGGACCGACACGACCCTGCTGAGCATGCTGTGGCTCGGGCGCGTGACGCTCGCCAATGTCGGCGTCGCCGACGTGCTGGCGGCCGAGTGCATCAGGCAGGGGCGGCAGTTCGAGCACCTCGGCTTCGAGTTCGACACCCGACGGACGGGGTGCTGCTCCGTGGACGTCGACCTGTTCGGCGCGGTGGGAATTCCATGGCCCGACGGCAGCGGCGCCATGGGGCGGCGGGTGTCTGGCGCGCCGGACGACTCCGTGGTCCTCTGGAGGCTCCTGGCGCACGATCGGCAGGAGGAGTTGGCGGAACTCGCGGAGATCTGGCCGCCGCTCCTGGCGGCCGGCCGTGGGCGCGCGGGGATGCCCTCCGACCAGCTCGCCATGACCGTGACCCGTGGCAGCAGTACGACGAGTTGGCGGCGCTTCCACGGGTTCGGCCGGCTGGACGGCATCCCGGTGGTGAGCGGCCGGCCGGCCACGGTCACCGGGCTGCTGACAGCAGCGGACGAGCAGGCAGGGCCGGTTGCCGAGGTAGCCGCGGACTGGTCGCGGGCGGGGGTGGACGTTCCCCGGGCCGTGCTCGACCTGGCGCTCGCCGTCGAGTCGGACCGGGTTTTCCTGAGGGCGACCGAGGAGGGGCGGTGGCTCCGTGGGTGGCCGGAGCCGGGGGAGGCCGTCGCTCCCGGGTACCTCGCCAAGGCCAGCGCGACGCTGGGTGTCCCCGTCGCCGAGGTCGCCGAGGCCATGGCGGCGTACGGACTGGAGGCCGACCTCACGGGACTTCCCGACCTGCCGTCGAGCGACGTGGCCGTGATGCTCAGCCTCCGCCTCGACGGGGCGTGGCCGTGGCTGAGCCGGGCGCAGGCCGTTCCCGTCGCCCATGTGCTGCGCGTGGCGGACCGGACGGGGGCCGGCACGGCCGAGGTGCTCGCATCCTTCGCGGGGCTCGGGTTCCCGGTCCCTCGGATGCCGCAGGACGCGACACCGGAGGACCTGTTCCTCTTCGACGGAATGTCGGATTGGGGCGATCCCGGGGACGTCCACTTCCGGTACGCGTTCTCCCTGCCGAGGTACGAGGACATCTCCTTGGAGGAGCTGGTCGAGCGGTACCGCGCGTACGGATCCTCGATGTCCCTTCCGGCCCCGGCCACGCGCCTCGACCGGGAGCTCTTCCAGTCCGGCGGCATCATGGACTGGGACGACCTGGCGATGGGGGACACGGTTCCCCTGGCCAAGCTGATCACGGCCGGGTACCACCTCGACCGGAGCCCGGGGGAGTTGGCCCGCCATCTGAAGTCCCGCGGAATCGCCGTCTCCTGCGACGACCTGCCCCGGGAGTTGACGCACCGACAGGCCCTGGACATCGTCGGAGAGCTCGACAACAGCCCGCACATGGTGGGCGAGGGCATCTCCTTGGCGACCCTGATGGAGGTCTCCCGGCGAACCGGCCGGTCGATCCCGCAGATCGCCGGCTGGTACCGGGAGTGGGGCATCCCCGTCCCCGACGTCGCCGAGTCGATCCGCGCCGCCCTGGCCCGGGTCCCGATGGCCGACCCGTCCTGAGCACCGAATCCACCCGTGAACAGGGCTGCAGCGACCCGCCGCCATGTTCTACAGTTCTGTAGAACAAACAGTACGGCGATCGGGGACGAGCATGGACAGGCCGCTCAGGCTGCCGCAGCAGGATCGGGCGGACTTCGAGACGGAGCTCGGGCGGGCGCTGGCCGCGCCGCAGGTGCGGGCCGCCCTGGGTGCGGGTGGGGCCGAGGGGCGGGAGGTGGAGCGGTTGCGGCGGGTGGCGCGGGAGAACGCGGAGTTCGTGCTGGCCGCGGCGGCGCCGGAGTACGAGCGGTACGCGGCGCTGCGGGCGGATGCCGATGCGGTGGCGCGGCTGCCGGTGGACGCGCCGGCGCGGGAGCGGGCGTCGGGGTGGTGGGGGGTGCTGGGGGTGGTGGTGCCGGTCATCGCGGTGACGGCGGCGGTGATCTTCCTGCTGCTGGGGTCCGTACTGGGCTTGGTCGAGGATCTGGAGGTGCTGGCGCGCGCGTTGGTGGACGCCGGGTGGGTGTCGGCCGGGGTGGGGGCGGTGAGTCTGCTGGTGGGCGGGCCGGGGCTGCTGGGGGCGGCCCGGTCGAAGCGGTCTGGCGCCGGGGAAGTGGCGGACGGGGCCGGGGAGTTGCTGCGGGCGCGGGACGCCTGGCGGGCGGCGCTGGCGGAGCGCGGGCTGGTGCCGTACCTGGTGGCGCAGGCGAACGCCGCACCCGGGCAGCGGCTCTGATCAGCCCTGGTCGAGCCTCGCCGAGCGGGCGGCGTCGACCAGGAGCCGGGCGGCGTCCGCGGGGATGGCCAGGCGGCGGGCGATCCAGGGGGCGGGGCGGCCGGCCCGGGCGAGCATCCAGCCGGAGTACAGGTGGCCGAGCTGGGGCGCGTTCTCGGCGAGCAGCAGCGGGCGGACGGCCTCCATCGGGAAGCCTTCGAGGGCGCGGGCGCTGTACTCGCGGCCGTGGGGGCCGGGCGGGGGCAGCGGCAGTGGGCGGCGCAGGTCGAGCCAGCGGCTGAGCAGCACCGCGCCGACCACCAGCAGGCCGGTGCCGGAGACGCCGATCAGGATGCCGCCGATGACCGGGCGGTCGTCCTCCTTCGCCAGGCCGAGGGCGATCTCCTCCAGGACGAGCAGGCTGAGCACGGTGAGCAGCACCGCCGCCTCGGCGGAGCGCGGGTGGGTCCGGGACGTCGTCATGCGAAACCTCTTCCTCGGCAGGGTGGCCGGGGGTTTCGGGCGGGTGCGGCGATTCACCTTCCGTACAACGGCGGTGGGCGGCCCGGGGCACGCATCATGGCTCAGGTGGTGACATCACGGATCGGAATTGACGGAGCATCAGATCAGGCAAGCGGGCGGCTGGTTGGCTGTCAGCGGGAGGTTCGGGCCGCTGGGGCGCCGAGCCAGCATAGCCCGGACATGCCAACTTCGGCAGGGTTGTCGAAACCGGCGCGCCCGGGCCGTGCCGTGGAGCCGAAGCGCCCTCAGCGGGCCAGCAGGGGCAGCGGTGCGCCGGTGCGGGCCGGGAGTTCGAGGCGGGTGAGCAGAGCGGACGGGGAGACCTCGACCACCCGGCAGCCGGCCCGGTGGCGGCAGTGGCGGGCGACCGAGCCGTGCCGCAGGCGCTCCAGGCGGCGGCGGGTGGCGGCGCCGAGGACGAGCAGGTCCTCCGGGCCGGTGACGGCGCCGACCAGGGCGGGGCCCGGCTCGGCCCGGACCACCAGCGGGCGGATGATCAGGCCGGACGGGTAGCCGCCGTAGGCCTGCTCGAAGGCGACGTCGAGGCGGCGGCGGGCGGCGTGCTCCAGCTCGGAGAGCGGGCGCAGGCCGTCCCGCTCGTTCGCGGTCCAGGCGGCGACCGGCACCAGCACCGCCCGGTTCCGGGCCGCCTCGCCGACGGCGTGGTAGAGGGCGGCCAGGCTGCTCAGTGATCCGCTCAGTCCGACGATCACTCGGGTGGTCCCGGTCATGGCCGTTCGCCTCCGTCTCTCCGGCAGAACTCTCCGTCGGGCTCCGCCGGTTCGGCACTCCTTGGTTCGGATGACTCCAGTGAACCCCGGAACGGGCCCCGTCATGCCGCCGCTGACACCACCATGACGCGGGTCGTGCACATCTTGACGGCCTCCTGACAGGGCCTGCCCCGGTCGGAGCGGGCGCAGGCCCGGACACCTCCCGATCAGCCCAGCCCCGGCACGAACTGGATCAGCAGGTCGATCGCCTTGATGCCGAGGAACGGCAGCACCAGCCCGCCCAACCCGTACACCCGCAGGTTGCGCCGGAGCAGGTCGGTCGCGGAGGCCGGCTGGTAGCGCACTCCGCGCAGGGCGAGCGGGATCAGGGCGACGATGATCAGCGCGTTGAAGATGATCGCGGAGGCGATCGCCGAGGTGGGGCTGTGCAGCTCCATGATGTTGAGGTGGTGCAGCCCGGGGTAGGCGTCGGAGAACATCGCGGGGATGATCGCGAAGAACTTGGCCACGTCGTTGGTGATCGAGAAGGTGGTCAACGCGCCTCGGGTGATGAGGAGTTGCTTGCCCACCCGGATGATCTCGATCAGCTTTGCCGGGTTGGAGTCGAGGTCGACCATGTTGCCGGCCTCCTTGGCGGCCGGGGTGCCGGAGTTCATCGCGACGCCGACGTCGGCCTGGGCGAGCGCGGGGGCGTCGTTGGTGCCGTCGCCGGTCATCGCGACCATGTTCCCGGCGGCCTGCTCACGCCGCAGGTGGGCCAGCTTGTCCTCCGGGGTGGCCTCGGCGAGGACGTCGTCCACCCCGGCCTCGGCGGCGATGGCGCGCGCCGTCAGCGGGTTGTCGCCGGTGACCATGACCGTACGGATGCCCATCCGCCGCAGCTCGGCGAAGCGTTCGGCGATGCCCTCCTTCACCACGTCCTTGAGCTCGACCACGCCCAACGCCCGTGCGCCGTGCCGGTCGTGGACGGCGACCAGCAGCGGGGTGCCGCCGGCCTCGGAGATCCGGTCCACCAGCGGCTCGGCCTCCCGGGGCAGCCGGCCGCCGGAGTCGACCACCCAGCGGGCGACGGCACTGGCCGCGCCCTTGCGGATCAGGCAGGTGGTGCCGTCCGGCCAGGTGAGGTCGACGCCGCTCATCCGGCTCTGCGCGGTGAACGGGACGGGCCGCTGCTCGCCCAGTTCGCCGGCGGCCCGGGGCGGCACCCAGTACTGACGGTTCGTCAGCTCGATCAGCGAGCGCCCCTCCGGCGTCCCGTCCGCGACGGAGGCCAACTGGGCCGCCTCGGCCAGCTGTTCGGTGGTCGCGCCGGGCAGTGCGTGCAGGGCGACGGCCCGGCGGTTGCCGTAGGTGATGGTGCCGGTCTTGTCGAGCAGCAGCACGTCCACGTCCCCGGCGGCCTCCACCGCCCGGCCGGAGAGGGCGACGACGTTGCGCTGCACCAGCCGGTCCATCCCGGCGATGCCGATCGCGGAGAGCAGCGCGCCGATCGTGGTCGGGATCAGCGCGACCATCAACGCGACCAGCACGATGGTCGTCTGGGGTGCGTCGGCGTAGATGGCCATCGGCTGGAGCGAGACGACGGACAGCAGGAAGACGATGGTCAGCGAGGCGAGCAGGATGTTGAGTGCGACCTCGTTCGGGGTCTTCTGCCGGTTGGCGCCCTCGACCAGCGAGATCATCCGGTCCACGAAGCTCTGCCCGGGGCGGGAGGTGACCCGGACCACCAGGTGGTCGGAGAGCACCTTCGTGCCGCCGGTGACGCCGGTGCGGTCGCCGCCGGACTCCCGGACGACGGGGGCGGACTCCCCGGTGATCGCCGACTCGTCCACGGTGGCGACGCCCTCGACCACCTCGCCGTCCTGCGGGATCACCTCGCCGGCCGGGACGAGCACGATGTCGTGCAGCAGCAACTGCTCGGCGGGGATGACCTCGTGGCGGTGGTCGCGGGTGCCGACCCGCCAGTGCAGCAACCGCCGGGCGGTGGTGGCGGACTGGGCGCGGCGCAGCGAGTCGGCCTGCGCCTTGCCACGGCTCTCCGCGACGGCCTCGGCGAGGTTGGCGAACAGCACGGTGAGCCAGAGCCAGAAGGAGATCACCCAGGCGAAGACGCCCGGGTGGACGACGGCGCTGAGGGTGGTGAGCGCGGAGCCGCTCTCGACCACCAGCATCACCGGGTTGCGCATCATGGTGCGCGGGTGGAGCTTGCGGACGGCGGCGGGCAGCGCCTCGGCCAGTTGGCGACGGGTGATCAGCCGGCGGCGGCCGCCCGGCGAGGTGGGCCGGTGGCTCGGCGGTGGCGCGGGCGCGGGGGCCTGGCGCCGGAACCAGTTCTGCTGGGCGGCGGCGGTGTCCGGGGCCTGGCCAGGGGCGTTGCCGGGGGTGGTGTCCGGGGTGGTGAGGGCCGAACGGCGCATCGTCTCGGGGGACCTTCCGGGCCGGCCCGGTGGACCGGGGCGGCGGGTTCGGGTGGGGCTGCGGGGACGGCGGACAGCCCACCACCGGAGGACCGGCGGACATGCCGGCCTTGACGGGGCCTTGGCGGCGCGGCGGCCGTCCTTGACGGACCCCTGACACCCCCGCCGAGCCGCTGTCAGGGGAGCGTCAAGGAGCGCGGCCGGGGCGTACACCATCCGTCAAGGACGGGTGCGACCGGTCCGCGGAGGGTCTCCACTGGAGGTGTCCGGCCGTACGGGGCCGCCGCTCGAAGGGACCTGCCATGACCACTGTCACCGCCGTCATCGACGTCGACGAGCCGCTGGAGCGGACGGTCCGCGCCCTGCCCGCCGCCTGGCGCCGGGACCGCCGGGACCGTCCCGAGCCGCCGGAACCGGCCCCGGCGGCCGACCGGGAGCGCACCCGCCCGGCGCACTGCCGGTTCGCCGTGCACTACGAGGACTGAGCCCGTCCACCCACCCGCGCCCGCGCCCAGCAGCCACAGGAGCAGCCGCCATGACCCAGCTCGTCGCCCCGCCCGTCCCCACCGCCCCCGCCGAACCGCTCGGCGGCCCCTAGCCGGCCTCGGCGCGGCCCGGCCGGGGAGCCGACCTGCTGGTCGGCGGGGTCGGGCTGGCCGAGGCCGCCGAGCGCTTCGGCACCCCGCTGTACGTGCTGGACGAGGCCGAGGTCCGCGGCCGGGCCCGGGCGTACCGGCGGGCGCTGCCGCACGCCGAGGTGCTGTACGCGGCCAAGGCCTTCCTGTGCAGCGCGATGGCCGACTGGGTGGAGCAGGAGGGCCTGGGGCTGGACGTCTGCTCCTCGGGCGAGCTGTGGCTGGCGGTCTCGGCGGGCTTCCCGGCGCAGCGGATCCTGCTGCACGGCAACGCCAAGTCCCCGGAGGAGCTGCGGCTGGCCCGCCGGCTGCGGGTCGGACGGATCGTCATCGACGGCCCGGCGGAGATCGCGCGGCTGGCCGCGCTGGTGGCCGCCGACACGCCGCAGAAGGTCCTGGTCCGGGTCGTGCCGGGGATCGCCGCCGGCCACCACGCGGCGGTGCGGACGGGGATCGGCGGGCAGAAGTTCGGCTTCCCGATCGAGGGCGGTGACGCGGCGGAGGCCATCGCCCGGGTGCTCGACCAGCCGGGGCTGGAACTCGCCGGGCTGCACTGCCACTTGGGATCGCAGATCACCTCCGTCGAGCCCTACCTGCGGGCGGTGGACGCGCTGGTGCGGCTGCTGGCCGAGGTGCGCGAGCGGCACGGCGTGGAGCTGCCGGAGCTGGACCTCGGCGGCGGCCACGGCATCCGCTACCTGCCCGGCGACGCCGAGCTGGACCTCGCCGAGTTCGCCGTCCGGGTGACCGACCGGCTGGCGGTGCGCTGCGCCGAGACGGGGCTGGAGGTGCCGCGGCTGATCGTCGAACCCGGCCGCGCCGTCGCCGGGCCGGCCGCGGTGGCGGTCTACCGGGTGCTGTCCGTCAAGCACTCGGCGGACGGCCGCTGCTTCGTCGCGGTGGACGGCGGCATGAGCGACAACCCGCGCCCGGCCCTGTACGGATCGCCGTACGCGGTGCGGCTGGTCGGCCGCCGCCCGGAGGCGGGGGACGCCCGGGTGGACGTGGTCGGCCGGCACTGCGAGGCCGGCGACGTGCTGGTGCGCGACGCCCTGCTGCCCGCGGACCTGCGCCCGGGCGACCTGCTGGCGGTCCCGGCGGCCGGCGCCTACCAGCTCTCGATGGCCTCCGGCTACAACCTGGTCGGCCGCCCGGCGGTGGTGGCGGTGCGGGACGGCCGGGCGCGGCTGCTGATCCGGCGGGAGACGGTGGAGGACTTCCGGCTGCGGGAGGTCGGGCGCTGAGCCCGGCGTTGAACGTCGAAGCCGAGGGTGTGCGCGAGAAGTCGGCCCGGCCGACTTCTCGCGCACGCGTGTCCGCTGGTCGCCGTACAGGGTCGGGGCGGCGCCGAGCGGCCGGCCGGCTGGAACGCTCGCCGGAGCTCCCCGCCGAGGCGCCCGGGCAGCCATGGCAGCCGGCATAAAAGCAGGTGAGCGGCGTGGCGGCGGTCGGTAGAGTCCCGCGCGTGACGAACTGGCGCGAGATCTACGAGGCCGACTGCGCACGTCCTCAGGGGCGTCGGCTCGACGACCTGGTCGCGGAGCTGGCCGAGGCCCTGGGGAGCCCGGACCCCGAGGTCCGGGACGGCTACCCGTACGCGGTCCTGGACGCGTGGATCCGGCGCGGGGTGATCGACGGCGAGCGTCGGCTCGCGCTCGGCGACGTGATGGCGGAGCGCTTCACCGATCCGCGGACCGAGGCCCGGACCTTCGCCCCGCTCGTCCTGAGGATGATCGTGAGCCAGGGGGTGCTCAGGCCGGAGTGGCTCGACGCGTTCGCCGCCTGGTACCGCGCGGAGGCCGACCTGCGGGGCCGTGACGACCAGCTCGGCTGGCTGCACGCCGTGGCGCACGGCGCGGACCTGCTGGGGGCGGTCGGCCTGCGGCCCGAGGCGGACCCCGAGCCGCTGCTCGCCCTCGCCGCCGAGCGCCTGCTCGCGCCGACCGGGTACCTGTTCGCCGAACGGGAGGACGAGCGGCTCGCCAAGGCCGTCGCCCTCGTCCTCACCCGCCCCGACCTGACGCCGGAGCGGTCGACCGGCTGGCTGACGCCGGTCGGCGGGGCGATCGCCCCGTACGCGCGCGGGCCGATGCCGGCCTGGGCGTCGAACACCGTGCGCACCCTGCGGGCCCTGTACCTGCTGGCGGACCTCGGCGTCGCCGCCGAGCGCGGCGGCCGGCCCGTCCCGCTCACCCACGCCGCGGCGGTCAGGGCCCGGGTGGCCGAGGTGCTGCGCCCGGTGCTCCCGTAGGCCCGGGGGGCTCTAGCAGCCGAAGGGCGGGCCGACCGCCTCGGGAGCGGCCGGCCGGTGCCCGCGGCCGCGGTGGCGGGTGGTGTCAGAGCGGGAGGAGGTCGGGCCGCTTGGCCGCCATCCCGTCCCCGGCGGACTCGCCGCGCAGGCGCCGTCCGACCCAGGGCAGGAGGTGCTCCCGCGCCCAGTGCGCATCCTGCCGGTACCGCTCGGCGGTGGAGAGCTCCGGCGCGGCGGGCCAGGGCGCCTCCGGGTCCTGGGCGGTGGACACGCCCAGGGTGCGGGCGGCCATCAGGGCGACCCGCTGGTGGCCCTCCGGAGAGAGGTGGAGCCGGTCCTCGCTCCAGGCCTGGGGGTGCTGGACGGAGCGCAGCGACCACAGGTCCGCGACCAGGCAGCCGCGGCGGTCCGCGATCGCCCGCAGGTGCCCGTTGTAGGTGGCGATCTTGCCGCGCAGGTGCTTGAGCAGCGTCATGCCGCGGGTGTCGAAACCGGTGAAGACCATCACCGTGCCCGCGTGCCCGGTGAGTTCGACCACGGCGGCGTCGAAGCGCTCGGCGACCTCGTCGGGGTCGGCGCCGGGCCGCAGGATGTCGTTGCCGCCCGCACACAGGGTGACCAGGTCGGGGCGGGCGGCGCGGACCTGCGGCACCTGCTCGGCGACGATCTGGTCCAGGAGGCGCCCGCGCACCGCCAGGTTCGCGTACCGGAAGTCGGCGCGGCCGCGCTCGTCGGCGAGCATCCCGGCCAGGCGGTCGGCCCAGCCGGCGAAGGCGCCGTCGGCCGCGTGGTCGTTCAGCCCCTCGGTGAAACTGTCGCCCAGGGCCATGTACGAGTTGATCTGTACAGCCGGCCGTGGCGTGACGGGAACCGGCTCCGAGGAGTCTTTGTACATACCCTACATGGTTGATCATATGAAGTATTAGTGCAAGTGCGGCCCGCCGCCACGGGCGTCCGACGGCCTTCGGCTGACCGGATCTGATCGCTTCTGTCGCTCCGTCGGCCATAACGCCTGAGGCAGTTGGTGCGATCTCGACCATTTGTGGCGCGCCGCTGTTAGGCTGCGCGCCTGAATACGAAGTCTCCACGATGTAAAAGGACTTGGAAGAGAGCGTGAAGGCTCTCCTTCCCGCCCCGTCACCGCCGCCGAGACCCGAGGAGCCACGTGAGACCCGAAGACGTCCCCCTGCTGTTCCAGGAGCTGGCCCGCGAGTACGCCGACGTGACCGGCATGTCGGTGGCGGCGACCGGATCGTTGGCCCGCGGCGACCACCGGACCGGGCCGAGCGGCGACATCGTCTCCAACCTCGACCTGATCCACGTGGTGCCCGACGGGGCCGACGTGCCGGAGGTCCGCGCCCTGGTGGGGCGGAAGATGAAGCGGATCACCGACGACTTCCGGATCGAGACGACCTCCGTCATCGCCAGGCTCCCGGCGTTCCGGCAGGCCGGCCACGCCCACTACCGGATCAGCATGCGGCCCCAGTGGTTCTGCGACGGGCTCGGGCTCGGGCCGGACGCCTTCGACGACCCCGGCCGCACCGAGGACGACCCGCGCACGGCGCTGGCCTGGATGATCCAGCCCGTCCCCTACTACCTGGCGAAGGCGACCGTCGTGGACCCGACGACCAACCTCGCCAAGGCCCGCCGGGCCGCGCTGCGGCTGGCCGACCGGTTCGACCTCCCGCTGATCCGCGACGGCCTCGACAACCTCCCGCGCGCCCTGCGCACCCTGATCGCCGAGCGCGGCCTCGCCCCGCTGGAATCCACCGCCCGCTACCTCGACACCCCCACCCACCCCGCCGTCGCCCAGCTCGTCCGCGACGCGGTCTTCGTCGAGAGCATGGGCCTGCCGTCCGCCGAGTCGATGCTGGTCCTGCTGCCGTCCGTCCCGAACTGACCACCACCGGAGCGCACTTCATGTCCACTCGGCAGCACGTGGAGATACTGCCCCCGCACCCGCTGCGGGCCGGCTACGACCGGTCGCTGGAGCGCGGGTCGATAGCCGACGATTTCCAGCGGCGCCTGGAGCCCGACCGCTTCAACCCGGGCCACCTCGGCGCCCTGGCCGAGCGGGTCGAGCACGCCCTGCGCCAGGACCCGGCGGACGAGACCATGCGCTGGCGCCTGGCGTTCCTGCTGCTCCAGAACAACGCCACCGCGGCCTCCGTCGAACGGGCCGAGGGACTCCTCGCGGGCACCACGCTCCCGCAGGGCCGGCGGCTGGCCCACCTGGTGGCCGGGATCCGGAGCCGGGCCGACCGGCCGCGCGCCGGTCGCCGCGTCCGGCGGGTCAACTGGTCGATCAACAACCGCTGCCCGATGTCCTGCCAGGGCTGCTACAACCCGTTCGCCGCCGAGCAGATCGACCTCGCCCAGGCGGACCGGATCATCGGCAAGCTGGCCGCGCACGGGACCAGCGACCTGGTGCTGGCCGGCGGCGACCCGCTGCTCTGGCCGCCGATCTTCGACGTGGTCGACCACGCCGTCGCCGCCGGCCTCAAGGTCGGCCTCGACACCACCGGTTACACGCTCACCGCCGCGAAGCTGGAGCGCCTGCGCGGGCTGTCCTCGCTGCGGCTGCCGCTGGACGCCGTCACCGCGGACGTGCAGCGCGCCTTCCGGCGCAGCCCGGACGCGAACCTCCTCCAGGCGCTGCTGGACTCGCTCGCCCTGTGCGACGCGGAGGGCTTCGACCGGGTGCGGGTGCACACCGTGGCGAGCGCCGAGAACCTCCACCAACTGCCGGAGCTGGCAGACGAGATCATGTCCCATCCGTCGGTCGCCCAGTGGGTGGTCTTCCAGTGGTGGGGCCGACGGGCGTCGCCGGCCACGGTCCGCCGGCTCGGGGTGGCGGTGGAGGACGTCCGCGCGGTGCTGGACGGGATCCGGCGGGACCACCCCGGCCGGGAGATCCATCTCGCGGAGAGCAGCGAGCGGGAGCTGCTGAACTGGATGATCCAGTCCAGCGGGCAGGTCGTCACCTTCGGTTCGGGCGCCGAGGAGGAGTTCATCCTGGGCAACCTCCTGACCGACGAGGTCGAGGAGATCCTGACCCACCCGATCCTGGACTTCGAGGCCATGTCCCGGGGGATCCCGGTGACCCCCGGGACGGTGTTCGGCCCGGCGGACGGCGCGCAGGGCCGGCACCCCGGCTGATAACGGAACGGTTGCGGAGCCCGCCCTTCCCGTGTCCGGGGCTTGACGGCACGGGGAGGGCGGGCGTTTGCTGTGTCCCGCCCGTTGGGGAATGTTCGGTTCTGGTTTGTTGTGTGTGTTTGAACGTTCAAACCGTGTCGACTCCCCATCGCACCCCGTGCCCCACTCGCGCCGCCACCACCACCCCCCGCAGCCCCACGGCCTTCCGGCGCCACCCCACCGAGAGGAATGCAATGTCACACCTTTCCCGTCGCGACCTCCTCCGCGCCTCCGGAGCCGGCCTGCTGGCCGTCGCCGCCGGAGGCACCCTCGCGGCCTGCGGCGGCGGCTCCGGCTCGGCAGGCGCCGGCGGCGGGGACGCCGACACCGGCACGGTCACCGTCTGGTCCTGGGCCACCGCCGCCGAGGCCCTGCGCGGGATCGTCCCGGCCTTCGAGAAGGACAACCCGGGGATCAAGGTCGACGTCCAGGACATCGGCGAGCCCGCCATCTGGGACAAGATCACCGTCGGCATGGCGGCCGGCGGCCAGGGCCTCGGCGATGTCCTGCACATCGGCTGCGACTACCTGCCCGGGTACCTGGAGAAGTTCCCCGGCGGCCTGGCCGACCTCTCCGCGCTCGGCGCCGACGCCCACCGGGAGAAGTTCGCCAAGGGCCTGTGGCCGGTGGTCTCCGGCAAGGACGGCCACGCCTACGCGCTGCCCTGGGAGGTCAACCCGCTCGGCTTCTTCTACCGCAAGGACTACTTCGACAAGGCCGGCATCGACCCCGAGTCCCTCGCCACCTGGGACGACCTGCTCGCCGCCGCCGACCGCTTCAAGGCCGCCAACCCCGGCGTCGCCCTGATCGGCCTCAACCGGGCCGCCAACCCCACGCCCGACCTGGACTTCCTCCAGTCCCTGATGCAGCTCCAGGGCGCCTTCTACTTCGACCTCCAGGGGAAGATCACCGTCGGCTCGGAGCCGGCCGTGCGCGCGCTGACCATCGTCAAGCGGCTGGACGAGGCCGGGCTGATCGGCGACACCCCCGGCGTCCAGAGCTGGCCGCCGGTGATGAAGACCGGCAAGCTCGCGGTGGCCGCGATGCCCGCCTGGGTCGCGCACTACCTGGAGAAGAAGTTCCCCGACCAGAGCGGCAACTGGCGCCTCACCAAGCCCCCGGCGGTCACCCCCGGCGGCCGGCGCACCGCCCTGGTCAACTCCACCCACCTGGCCGTCGCCTCCTCCAGCCCGCGCCGCCGCGCCGCCTGGAAGTTCGTCGAGTACGCCGTCACCCGCCCCGCCTCGGTGAACGCCATGTTCGGCGCGGGCGGCGTCTTCCCCGCGCTCACCGCCGCCTACACCGACCCGCTGTACTCCGCGCCCAGCGCCTTCTACGGCGGCCAGCCGGTGCTCAGGACCTTCGCCGACCTCGCCACCGAGGGCGGCGACCCCACCAACTACTCCGGCGACTACGCCCGCGCCCTCAAGCTGGTCAGCGACGCCCAGGTCAAGGTCCTGCTCAAGGGCGCCGACCCGGCCGCCGTCCTCCAGGACGCCGCCAAGCAGCTCGCCCAGCAGACCGGGCGCGGGATCGCATGAGTGCCGCCGCTTCCCCCACCGCCCTCAACCGCAGGGCGAGACCGGGCGGTTGGCGCCGCACCGCCGTGCCGTACCTGCTGCTCGCCCCCGCCCTGCTCACCTTCGCCGTGTTCAAGGCCTACCCGGTCGTCGACTCGCTGCTGCTCTCCTTCACCACCGGCTCCGGCTCCGCCACCCGCAATGCCGGCCTCGCCAACTACCGCCGCCTGCTGGACGATCCGCTGTTCTGGACGGCCCTGCGCAACACCGGCGAGATCCTCGTCGTGCAGGTCCCGCTGATGCTCGGCCTCGCCCTGCTGATGGCCGTCGCCATCAACTCCGCGCTGGTGCGCTGGCGCACGGTGTGGCGGCTCGGCGTCTTCATGCCCTCGGTGACCGGCCTGGTCGCCACCGGCGTGATGTTCGCCTACCTGCTCAAGGCCGACGACGGCGCGGTCAACTGGCTGCTGAACGCCGTCGGCCTGCCCTCCGTCGACTGGCTGGGCCAGCCGGTCTGGGCCCGGATGGCCGTCGTCGTGGTGCTCACCTGGCACTACACCGGCTACAACGCCGTCATCTACCTCGCCGGACTCCAGTCCATCCCGAAGGAGTTGTACGAGGCCGCGATGGTCGACGGGGCCGGCCCGATCCGCCGGTTCACCTCGGTCACCGTCCCGGCGCTGCGCCCGGTGCTGCTGTTCACCGTCGTGCTCTCGACCATCGGAACGCTCCAACTCTTCGACGAGCCGTACGTGTTGACCGGCGGCGGGCCGGACAACGCCACCCTGACCGTCTCCATGTACCTGTACCAGAACGGCTTCCGGTACTTCGACTTCGGCTACGCCTCCGCCATCGCCTACGCGCTCACCCTGCTCGTCTCGGTGCTCGGCGCCGCCCAGATGCGTCTGATGGGGGAGAAGGACAAGTGAAACTCAAGAAGCTGCGCGGCTGGCCGCTGACCTTCCTCCTGGCCGGCATCACCGGGCTGTCGATCGCCCCCTTCTACTGGCTGGTGGTCTCCGCCACCCGCAAGGACACCGAGGTCTTCGACTGGCCGCCCAAGCTGCTGCCCGGGGGGAGCCTCGGCGAGAACCTGAGCCACCTGGAACAGAAGATCGGCCTGCTCCGGGTGGTCGGGAACTCCCTGCTGGTGGCGGGGGTCCAGACCCTGGGCGCCCTGGTCGTGGCGCTGCTCGCGGGCTACGCCTTCGCCAAGTTCCGCTTCCGCGGCCGCACCCTGCTCTTCGCCCTGCTGCTCTCCACCCTCGTGGTGCCCGAACAGGTCACGCTGGTACCGCTGTTCACGATGATGACGGACTTCGGCCTGCTGGACACCTACCAGGCGCTGATCCTGCCCGGCCTGTGCGTGCCCTTCGCGATCTTCCTGATGCGCCAGTCGCTGAGCAGCCTGCCGGACGAACTCCTGGACGCCGCCCGGGTCGACGGCGCCGGCGAGCTGCGGGTGCTGTTCAGCGTGGTGGTGCCGGTCATGCGGCCGGTGCTGGCGGCCCTGTCGATCTTCCTCTTCCTGGGCTCCTGGAACCAGTTCGTCTGGCCGCTGATCGCCCTGCGCAGCCCCGAGATGCACACCCTGCCGGTCGCCCTGGCGACGCTGCACGGCAACAAGTCCAACACCGACTACGGCGCGATCCTCTCCGGCACCGCGCTGTCCACCCTGCCGATGGTGGTCCTCTTCCTGGTCCTCCAGCGGCAGTTCATCTCCGGCCTGCTGGCCGGCGCGACGAAGGGATGACCACCATGACCGAGGTCTGGGAGCCGCACGCCCCCACCGCCGCCGGCGGCCTGCGCCCGCTGTACGCCGACGGGCTCGACCTGCGGGTGAGCGGCACCGGGACGGCCCGGGGCATCGCCGACGGGGTGGTCGAGGTGACCGCCGAGGGCGCGGGCGAGGTGCGGATCGAGTGGCGGGTGCCCTGCGTCGACGCCACCGCCCTGTGGACCCCCGAACCGCGCGGCACCGGCTGGCTGCCCGCCGCCTGGAGCGCCCCGCGCCGTACCGGCCTCGCGAACGGCGCGCCGATCGCCGCGCTGGTCGGCACCGGGGACGTCGCGCTGTGCGCCTTCGCGGCCGGGCGCCCGGACGTGCTGGCCGGGGCCGGAGTGGTCGAGGAGACCGGCGAGTTCCGGTTCTGGGCCCAGGCCGCCGACCGGCTCACCGTCCGGATCGACACCTCCCGCCGGCACTTCGGCCGCGCCCTGGCCGACCTCGCCGCCTGGTGGGGCGAGGGCCGCACGGCCGACATACCGGAGGCCGCCCGCCGCCCCGCCTACTCCACCTGGTACTCGATGCACCAGGACGTCACCCCCGAGCGCATCGAGACCCAGGCCGCGCTCGGCAAGGAGCTGGGCCTGGACGTGATCATCGTGGACGACGGCTGGATGACCGCCGACCGCACCCGCGGCTACGCCCACTGCGGCGACTGGGAGCCGGTCTCGCTGCCCGACACCGCCGCCCACGTCCGGCGGGTGCACGAACTCGGCGTGCGGTACATGCTCTGGTACGCGCTGCCGTTCATCGGCAAGGACAGCGCCGCGTACCGGGAGATCGGCCACCTCGCGCTGGCCGACGTCGCCCACATGGGCGCGGTCGTCGCCGACCCGCGCCACCCCGAGGTCCGGGCCGTCCTCACCGACCGGCTCGCCCGGGCCGTCGAGGAGTGGGGCATGGACGGCCTCAAGGTGGACTTCGTCGACTGGTTCGCCCGCGCCGACGCCCCGCCGGCCCGCCCCGGCGCCGACTGCGCGAGCGTCGAGGAGGGCGTGGAGCGGCTGCTCGCCGCGATCCGGGGCCGGATCACCGCCGCCGACCCGGAGGCGATGATCGAGCACCGCCAGCCGTACGTCAGCCCCGGCCTGTGGCCGTACGCCACCATGATCCGCGCCACCGACTGCCCGCTCAGCCCGCAGGAGAACCGGCAGCGGACCGTCGACGTGCGGCTCGCCGCCGGGCCCGTCCCGGTCCACGCCGACATGCTGATGTGGCACCGGGCCGAGCCGCCGGAGCAGATCGCCTGCCACCTGATCAACGTGCTGTTCTCGGTGCCGCAGGTCTCCGTCGACCTGGCCGCGCAGAGCGAGGGCCAGCGCGAGGCGCTCGCCTTCTGGCTCGGCGTCTTCCGCGAGCACGCGGCCACGCTCCAGCTCGGCGAGCTGCTCCCGGCCCGCCCGGACCTCGGCTACCCGATGGTCACCGCGCGCGGCGCCGGAACCGGCGCCGGAGCCGGTGCGGGGGCCGGCACCGTGGCCGTGGCCCGCTACGCCGCGCTGCCGGTGGACGCCTCCGGCGAGGACTGGCGCACCCTGCTGGTGGCCAACGCCGACGCCGACCCGGACGTCCGGCTCACCGGCGGCCGCGGGCAGGTGGCGGTGACGGTGCAGGACGCCCGGGGGCGTATCGTGCGGCAGGGCGAGGTCGAGCTGGACCGGGCGGACGCGATCCCCGTGCCGCGCGGCGGGCTGCTGACCCTGCGCCGAGCCTGACCCCGCGTCGAGCCCGACCACCGTGCCGAGGCCGACCCGTTCGGGGTGCCGGTCCGGCGCCGGCGCCCGCCCCCGCCCCCGAGCCCCGAGCCCCGAGCCCCGAGCCCGACCACCCTGGAGAACACAGCATGCCCGAGGGACCGCACCGGCCGCGCCGCGGCGCCACCACGATCGAGGAGGTCGCCCGGGCGGCCGGGGTCTCCCGGCAGACCGTCTCCAACACCCTGAACGCGCCGCAGCGGGTCCGTCCGGAGACCTTGGACCGGGTGAACGCGGCGATCCGTGAACTCGGTTACCAGCCGGACCAGTCGGCCCGCTCGCTGCGCAGCGGCGCCCGGCGCACCCTCGGCTACCTGGTGCCGGTGGACGACCCGCTCGACCCCAACCCGCTGATGGCCGGCTTCCTGGAGGCCCTGGTCGACGCGGCCGGGGCGGCGGGGCAGCGGGTGCTGCTGTTCCGGCCGGGGCAGGGCGGCGCGGCCTCTCCGGTGGCCGCGATGGACGAGCTGGTGGCGGCCCGTCAGGTGGACGGGCTGGTGCTGGCGGACGTGCTGCACGAGGACGTCCGGATCGCCCACGCGGCCCGGCTCGGCGTCCCGTTCGTCAGCTTCGGGCGGACCGGGCCCGGGGACCCGCAGCACTGGGTGGACATCGGCAACGAGGCGGCGATGGCCGAGGTGGTGCGGCACCTCGCGGCGCTCGGCCACCGTCGGATCGGCTACCTCGGGGCCGCCGAGGAGCTGCCCTGGATGGCGGCGCGGCGGGCCGGGTTCCTGGCCGAGGCCGAGCGGTTGGGCCTGTCCGCAGTGGCGGCGGGCGCTCCCGCGACAGGCGCTGCCGGGACGGGCACTCCGACGGTGGGCGCTCCCGCGGCGGAGGCCGGTGGCTCCACGGTGGCCTCGGTACGGGCGCTGCTGGGCGGGCCCGACCGGCCCACCGCCTTCGCGGCCGGCAGCGACCTGCTGGCGCTGGACGTGTACGAGGCCGTCCGGGCGGAGGGGCTGGCGGTCGGGCCCGACGGGGTGGCCGTCACCGGGTTCCACGACACCCCGCTCTGCCGGCACCTCCACCCCGGGCTGACCTCGGTCCGGCTGCCGCTGCGGGCGATCGCCGCGGCGCTGGTCGGCCGGCTGCTGGACCAGGTGCGCGGGGAGGCGGCTCCGGTGCGGGGGCTGGAGCTGCCCACCGAGCTGGTGGTGCGGGGGAGTTCGGGGCGGCCCGGCTAGCTTGTCTCGTTCGGCTGTTCCGCGTGGCTTTCGGGTTCGTCCTCCCGGTCGGGGTGCGCCGGGTGCGGTGACGGCGGCCGGGTCCGGTGATGCGCGCCGGGTGCGGTGACGGCGGCCGGGTGCGGCGACGGCAGCGGCTCAGGCCGTGTGGGCCGCCGGGCGCTCCGGGGAGGCCTCCGCGAGCGCGCGGGTCACCGCCTCGACCCCGGCGCGCAGCCCGTACACCGGGGTGGCCGGCTGCTGGCGCCAGGACTCGTCGATCCCGCCCGCGTCCACGGTGTCGAAGCCCAGCTCGTCGACCAGCGCCCGGACCACCCGCTTGGCCGCCTCGTCGTCCGACGCGACCGGCACGGCGATCCGCTCCGGGTCGCCGGCCGGGCGCGGGCGCTCCAGCAGGTCCTGCGCGTAGGTGCCGTTGAACACCTTCACCACCCGGTGCCCGAGGTGCTGCTCCGTCCAGCGGCTCTCGGTGAGCCCGCCGTCCTCGATCGCGTCGATCCGGCCGTCGCGCTCCTTCGGGTAGTAGTTGCCGGTGTCGATCACCGCGACGCCCTCGGCGGCCTCGGCGAACAGCCCGGCGGGCAGGTCCGGCACGTTCTTCAGCGGCACGGTGACGATCACGACCTGGGCGCCCCGGGCCGCCTCGGGGACCGTCACCGCCGTCGCCCCGGTCTCCTCGACCAGTGCCTGGAGCGTCTGCGGGCCACGGGAGTTGGCCACCGAGACCTCGTGTCCGAGCGCGGTCAGCCGCCGGGTGAGGTTGCCGCCGATGTTGCCCGCGCCGATGATGCCGATCTTCATGGGAAGCCCCGTCCGTGAGTGCGGTAGTGGACCGTCGCCTGAGCCCAACCACCGGTCGGCCGCTCCGATTCCCGGCCGGCAGGGTGGTCCTCCCGGACCCAGGGTCGGAGCGGGCCTGGTACCGCCCGGCGCGGGTGGCCAGGGTGGACGACATGAACCACACCACCTCCGAATCCACCGTCCTCGTCACCGGCGGCACCAGCGGCATGGGCCTCGCCACCGCCCGCCACCTCCTCGCCGCCGGCTCCCAGGTCGTGATCACCGGCCGCGACGACGCCCGGCTCGCCCGCGCCGCGGCCCAGCTCGACGCCGGCGACCGGCTGCTCACCGTCCGCGCCGACGCCTCCGTACCGGCGGACCTCGCCCGGCTCGCCGACACCGTGCGGGAGCGGTACGGCCGGCTCGACGGCGTCTTCGCCAACGCGGGCGTGGCCGGCTTCGAGCCCGTCGAGGAGGTGACCGAGGCCGAGTTCGACCGGATCGTCGCCACCAACCTCAAGGGCGTGTTCTTCACCGTCCAGCAGGCCCTGCCGCTGCTGGACGCGGCCGGCGGCGGGTCGGTCGTCCTCAACGCCTCCTGGACCCCGCACCGCGGTCTGCCCGGCGCCGCCGTCTACGCCGCCACCAAGGCCGCCGTGCTCAGCCTCGCCCGCACCCTGGCCGCCGAACTGGCCGGGCGCGGCATCCGGGTCAACTCGGTCAGCCCGGGCTACATCGTCACCGAGATGTTCCACGAGGCCATCCCCGACCCGGCCGACCACGAGCCGATCCGCGGCCAGGTCCCGCTCGGGCGGCTGGGCACCGCCGAGGACGTCGCGGAGACCGTCGCCTTCCTGCTCTCCGAGCGCTCCTCCTACATCACCGGGCAGGACGTGGTGATCGACGGCGGCCTCGTCCCGGCCTTCCCGTCCCTGACCGGCTGAGCGCGCGCCGCCCCGTTCCGTGCCTGGTCCTGGCAGGGCCAGGCACGGGGGCGCCCGTCCGGGGGAGAATCCATGACGTGAACCCGAGCAGCGCCCTGAGCGAATTCCTCCGCACCCGCCGCGCCCGCCTGCAGCCCGAGGACGTCGACCTGCCCGACTACGGCGGCCGCCGCCGCGTCGCCGGGCTGCGCCGCGAGGAGCTCGCCCACCTCGCCGGGGTCAGCGTCGACTACTACACCCGCCTCGAACAGGGCCGGGTCGGCAACCCGTCCGACGCCGTCCTCGACGCCGTCGCCCGCGCCCTGCGGCTGGCCCCCGACGAGTCCGGCCACCTGCACCGCCTCGCCCGCCCCGCGGCCCGCCCCCGCCGCCGTCCGGTCGCCCGCCAGCAGCCGCGCCCCTCGCTGCTGCACCTGCTGGAGCAGCTCCACGACACCCCGGCCCTGGTGATGGGCCACCGGATGGACGTCCTGGCCTGGAACCGCGCCGCGGTGGCGCTCCTCGGCGACTACGGCGCGCTGCCCGTCGAGGACCGCAACATCGCCCGGATCACCTTCCTCGACCCGGCCTCCCGCGAGCTCTACGCCGACTGGGCCGCGTGCGCGCGGGAGAACGTCGCCTTCCTCCACCTGGAGGCCGGGCGCCGCCCCGACGACCCGCTGCTCGCCGAGCTGGTCGGGCAACTCTGCCTGGGAAGCGAGGAGTTCCGGCAGATGTGGGCCGAACACCCGGTGGCCGACAAGACCTCGGGCCGCAAGTCCTTCCGCCACCCGCTGGCCGGGACGCTCGACCTCGCGTACGACACCCTGCGGCCGGCCGACGACGCCGGGCAGGCGCTGGTCACCTACACCGCCGACCCGGGCTCGGCCTCGGACGACGGGCTGCGGGTGCTGCTGTCCTGGGCGGCGTCGGGCTGAGGGTTCCGGGCGATGATGAGCAGGTTCTTCCTGGTCAGCACGGTGTTCGGATGGTCCGGCCCGAGGACGCGTTCAAGATCCGCTGCCGCCCGGCGAATCGTCTCCATCGCTTGGTCATGGCGGCCGGCAGCCCAGTACGCGGCGGCGAGGTTGCTGCGTGAGATCAGGGTGTCGGGGTGGTCGCCGCCGAGGACGCGATGGCGGTCGGCGAAGACCTGTTCCAGGAGACGCGTGGATTCGTCGATGCGGCCGGCGTTCCAGTACATGGCGGCGAGGTTGTTGCCCGAGGTGAGGGTGTCGGGATGGCTGCTGCCATGAACGCGGTGGCGGTCGGCGAGGACCTGCTCCTGCAGGCTCATGGCTTCCTCGGTGCGGCCGGCGTCCCAGTAGGTGGCGGCGAGGTTGTTGCGGGCGGTGAGGACGGCGGGGGCGTCGGCGTCGAGGAGGCGGCGGCGGTCGGCGAGGACCTGTTCCTGGAGGCCCATGGCTTCGTCGATGCGCTCGGCGTTCCAGTAGGTGCTGGCGAGGTTGTTGCGGGCGGTGAGGGTGTCCAGGTGGTCGCTGCCCAGGAGGCGTTCGCTCATGGTGCAGAGGCTGTCCAGGAACTGGATGCCGGTGGTGTACAGGCCTGCCCGCTTGAGGCTGGTTCCGCAGCGGAACAGAAGCGGGTGGACTCCGAGCGACGGCGGGATCAGGTCGGCCATGCTGTGCCCGGCCAGCACGTCGGTGTTGGCCCGGAGCGTTGCGGCCAGACCCTCCACGTCGTAGTCCGCACTCGGCCACAGTTCGAGCAGGGCATCGGCCGCCGCGAGGGCGGTCCGCGCGGTGTCGGGGCGGAGGTCCAGGGCCGCCCGCGCGGTGAGCGCGTGCAGGGTCACCTCCCGGTCGGCCGTCTCGGTGAGGGTGACCAGGCTGTAGTTGTGCAGCACGGCGAGCGCGTCCAGCGCGTCGTCGGCCGTCACGGGCGCCCCGTGGACACCGCCGAGGTGGTCGAGCACCGCTTCGGTGCCCCACAGTGCCTGCGGGTGACCGGCCGGGTCCAGCAGCGCGGCCAGCTGGAGGACCGGCCCCGTGAGCCCGACCGGCTCCTCCTGCTGCGCCGCGTCGAGCGCCAGCAGCAGCGCCGCCGTCACCGGCCCCCGGTACCCGTCGGCGCCGGCGCGGGCGGGCAGGACGGCGTCCAGGCTGCGGGAGCGGTCGCGGAAGAGCTCCAGGTACCGGCCGCAGCTGCGCCGGGTGTTGACCATGTACGCGGCCGCGTGGGCCAGCGCGAGCGGCAGGTGGCCCAGTTCCTCCGCCAGCTCCGCCGCGTGCCCGTCCAGGAACCGGGCGCACTTCGCCCGCTCCAGCCGCTCGCCCAGGTAGGCGGCCGACTCGGCGGGGGAGTACGTGGTGACGTCGACCAGCACCCGGTCGCCGCCCGTACTGGCGGCGCCCCGGTGCCGGGTGGTGGCGATGACCCGGCCCCGGCCGCCCCGGCTGGTGACGGGCCACAGCTGCTCGGGCGTGTGCTCGGTGGTGTTGTCGAGGACGATCAGCCAGCCGCGCTCGGTGGCGGCCAGCCAGGCCAGGAAGCGCTCGGCGTCCTGCTCGGCCTCGCCGCTCGCCCCGGGCACCCGGAGCTCCACGGCCGCCCGGGCGTACAGGTCGGTCACGGCGGAGGGCTCGGCGGCGTCGGCCCACAGCACCAGGTCGGTGCCCGCCTCGACGGCCGCGCGCGCGTAGTGGGCCGCGAGCTGCGACTTCCCGACGCCCCCGCCGCCCGCCAGCACCTGGCTCAGCACGACCGTCCCGTACTCCCCGCGGGCCTCGTCGATCTCCCGCCGCAGCTCCGCGCGGGGCTGGAAGGCCGTCGCCTTCGGCGGGATCCGCCCGATCACCACCGGCCACCGCACCTCGGCGGCGGCCGGCGCGGCGTACTGGTGGACGGTCATCTCCCCGGCCTGGAAGGCATGGCCGTTGACCGTCCCGCCCTCGATCCCGTTCCGGACCTGCCACCCCTGCTGCACCTGCTCGCCCCCACCGCCCGGCGTGTCGAATGGCCTCCATTATGGAAGGCGACGCGGGTGCGGCGGGCCCGTCACTCGAAGCGGGAGGGGTCCCCGGCGCCGCGGCGGACGATCTCCGGGCCGCCGCCCGAGAAGTCGACGACCGTCGTCGGTTCCGTGCCGCAGTCGCCCGAGTCCACCACCGCGTCCAGCACGTGGTCGAGGCGCTCCTTGATCTCCCAGCCCTGGGTCATCGGTTCGTCGTCCCCGGGGAGGATCAGGGTGCTGGAGAGCAGCGGCTCGCCGAGTTCGGTGAGCAGGGCCCTGGTGACGGCGTGGTCGGGGATCCGGACGCCCACCGTCTTCTTCTTCGGGTGCATCAGCCGGCGGGGGACCTCCTTGGTCGCCGGCAGGATGAAGGTGTAGCTGCCCGGCGTCGCGGCCTTGACGGCGCGGAAGACGGTGTTGTCGAGCTGGACGAACTGCCCCAGCTGCGCGAAGTCCACGCACATCAGGGTGAAGTGGTGGCGGTCGTCGAGACGCCGGATCGACCGGATCCGCTCGAGGCCGTCGCGGTTGTCCAGCCGGCAGCCCAGCGCGAAGCAGGAGTCGGTCGGGTACGCGATGAGGGCGCCGGACCGGAGGCTGTCGGCCACGGTGCCGATGGTGCGCGGCTGGGGGGACTCGGGGTGCACATCGAAGTACTTCGCCATTCGGCCGACCCTACGGGATGCCGGCGGCCGGAGGGCGCAGCCGCCACGCGATCTGGCCGGTCGCCCCGGCGCGGCGTACGGTCGGCGGGTATGGGCTTCGATCAGGCGCGGGCGAACCGGATCTTCCTCCCCGGGACGTACGCCGAGGGCGTGCCGTACGACCTGTTCCAGGAGCTGCGGGCGCGGGCACCGGTCTGCTGGGTGGAGGAGCCGCCGGTGGGGGACTGGCCGGCCGGGCCCGGCTACTGGGCGGTGCTGCGGCACGCGGACGTCAAGCACGTGCTGCGCAGCCCGGAACTGTTCTCCTCGCACCTGGGCGCCACCCAGATCCGGGACCCGGACTCCCCGGCGGACCTGGAGTTCGCCCGCGCGATGATGCTCAACCAGGACCCGCCGGACCACTCCCGGCTGCGCCGGATCGTCGCCGCGGCGTTCACCCCGCGCGCCCTGGCGGAGCTGGCCGAGGCGGTCGACGGCCGGGCGCGGGAGCTGGTCGAGGAGGTGCGCCCGGCCGGCCGGGCGGACTTCGTCCGGCTCGCCGCCGACCTGCCGGTGTGGACGCTGGCCCGGGTGATGGGCGTGCCGGAGCAGGACCGGGGGCTGCTGCTGGACTGGGCGAACCGGGTGATCGGGTACCAGGACGCCGACTACGCCCACTCCAGCACCGTCGAGCCGGCCGCGCTCACCGAGCTCGGCCGGGCCGCGCTCGCCCGGCGCCCCACCGCCCGGACCACCCCGGACGGCCGCCCGGTCAACCCCCGCTCCCGCGCCGCGCTTGCGGACATGTTCGCTTACGCCCACGGCCTGGCCCGGCGGCCCGCCCCGGGCGGCCTGCTCGCCCGGACAGTCGAAGCGGGCCTGACGGTCGAGGAGTTCGAGACCATGTTCTTCCTCTTCGCCGTCGCCGGGAACGAGACCGTCCGCAACGGCCTGCCGGGCGGCCTGTACACCCTGCTCCGCCACCCGGAGCAGTACGAACTGCTCCGCGCCGCGCCGGAGTTGGTGCCTTCGGCGGTCGAGGAGATGCTGCGGTACTGGCCGCCGGTGCTGGACTTCCGCCGTACGGCGACGCGGGACGTGGAGCTGGGCGGGCGGGTGATCCGGCGGGGCGACAAGGTGGTGGTCCACCACGCCTCCGCCAACCGGGACGGGGCGGTGTTCCCCGAGCCGGACCGCTTCGACATCACCCGCAGCCCGAACGACCACGTCAGCTTCGGCTACGGTCCGCACTTCTGCCTCGGCGCCCAGCTCGCCCGCCTCCAGCTGCGATCGGCGCTCCACCGGGTGGTCGAGCGCCTCCCGGGCCTCGCCCTGGTCCCGGGCGAGCCGCCGAAGCGCCTGGTGTCCAACTTCCAGAACGGCCTCAAGTCGCTGCCGGTCCAGTGGAGTTGATCAACCGTCGGCGAGGAGGGGCGCGCAGGTCCGCGCCGGCGGGGCGATCAGCCGGTGCAGCAGTCCGGGCACAGCCCCCGGTAGGTGACCTCCGCCTGCGACACGGCGAAGCCGAAGCGCTGCTCGGCCGGCAGGTCGGCCAGCGGGTTGCCCCGGGGGTGGACGTCGCGGATCGCGCCGCAGCCCGTGCAGATCAGGTGCTGGTGCGGGTGGTGCGCGTTCGGGTCGTACCGCTTGGCGCGCCCGTCGGTGGACACCTCGATGACCTCACCCAGGGTGACCAGCTCACCGAGCGTGTTGTAGACCGTCGCCCGGGAGATCTCCGGCAGGCGCTCCGCCGCCCGGGCGTGCACCTCGTCGGCGGTCAGGTGCACGTGCTCGCCGTCCAGGACCTCGGCCACGACACGCCGCTGGGAGGTGAGGCGCCAGCCGCGCCCGCGCAGCCGCTCCAGCAGGTCATTCATATCGGTTCACCTATTCAGGTAATGGGGAGGACCGGAGTTTACCAATGCACTTCCGGTGCCCTCCGGATCCCGATCGGATATGAGCTTGGTGTCATTCTTGACTTGGATTCCGTCCATCGTAGGATCGGCTCCGGCGCTAGCCTGGGTAGCAGCAGCACGTGACTCCCGTCGCCGCCGTGCGCAACGGCGAGCAGCGGCACCACGTGGCGCGCTAGGTCCAGACAGCAGCAGTAGGTGCCGTAGGTAGCAGAGAAGACACCGTGATCCGCCTTGTGAGGGAAGGATTCCCATGTCTGACATCCACGATGCAACCGGCGTAGAGGCGAAGGCGGAGGGCTGCCCGGTGAACCACGGGCGGGCGCCGCACCCCACCCAGGGCGGCGGGAACCGCCAGTGGTGGCCGGACCGGCTCAATCTGAAGATCCTCGCGAAGAACCCCGCCGTGGCCAATCCGCTCGGTGCGGACTTCGACTACGCGGAGGCGTTCAAGACCCTGGACCTCCCCGCCGTCAAGCGGGACATCCAGCAGGTCCTGTCGACCTCGAAGGAGTGGTGGCCGGCCGACTTCGGCTACTACGGCCCCTTCATCATCCGGATGGCCTGGCACAGCGCCGGCACCTACCGGATCAGCGACGGCCGCGGCGGCGCCGGCGGCGGCCAGCAGCGCTTCGCCCCGCTGAACAGCTGGCCCGACAACGCCAGCCTGGACAAGGCCCGCCGCCTGCTCTGGCCGGTGAAGAAGAAGTACGGGCGCGCCCTGTCCTGGGCCGACCTGATCATCCTGTCCGGCAACGTGGCCCTGGAGGGCATGGGCTTCCGGACCTTCGGCTTCGGCGGCGGCCGGGTCGACGAGTGGGAGCCGGACGAGGACGTCTACTGGGGCCCCGAGACCACCTGGCTCGGCGACGAGCGCTACACCGGCGACCGCGAGCTGGAGAACCCGCTGGCCGCCGTCCAGATGGGCCTGATCTACGTCAACCCGGAGGGCCCCAACGGCAACCCGGACCCGATCGCCGCCGCCCGCGACATCCGCGAGACCTTCTACCGGATGGCGATGAACGACGAGGAGACCGTCGCGCTGATCGCCGGCGGCCACACCTTCGGCAAGACCCACGGCGCCGGCCCGGCCGACCACGTCGGCCCGGACCCGGAGGCCGCCCCGATGGAGCAGCAGGGCCTCGGCTGGAAGAGCAGCTACGGCACCGGCGTCGGCGGGGACGCCATCACCAGCGGTCTGGAGGGCACCTGGACGCCCACCCCGATCACCTGGGACAACAGCTTCTTCGAGACGCTGTTCGGCTACGAGTGGGAGCTCACCAAGAGCCCGGCCGGCGCGTACCAGTGGAAGCCCAAGGACGGCGGCGGCGAGGGCACCGTCCCGGACGCGCACGACCCGGCCAAGCGGCACGTGCCGATCATGCTCACCACCGACCTGTCGCTGCGCCTCGACCCGGTCTACGAGCCGATCTCCCGGCGCTTCCTGGAGAACCCGGAGGAGTTCGCCGACGCCTTCGCCCGGGCCTGGTACAAGCTGACCCACCGCGACATGGGCCCGGTGGTCCGCTACCTCGGCCCGGAGGTCCCCAGCGAGCACCTGCTCTGGCAGGACCCGCTGCCGGAGGTCACGTACCAGCCGATCGGCGCGGCCGACGTCGCCGACCTCAAGCGGCGGATCGGCGCCACCGGCCTCTCGGTGTCCCAGCTGGTCTCCACCGCCTGGGCGGCCGCCTCCTCCTTCCGCTCCAGCGACAAGCGCGGCGGCGCCAACGGCGGCCGCATCCGGCTCCAGCCGCAGATCGGCTGGGAGGTCAACGAGCCCGACAAGCTGGCCACGGTGCTGCGCGCCCTGGAGGGCGTGCAGCAGGAGTTCAACGCGCAGGCCGGCGACAAGCAGGTCTCGCTCGCGGACCTGGTGGTGCTGGCCGGCGGCGTCGGCATCGAGCAGGCCGCCAGGGCGGCCGGGGTGGCCGTCGAGGTGCCCTTCGCGCCCGGCCGGGTGGACGCGACGCAGGAGCTGACCGACACCGGCTCCTTCGCCGCGCTGGAGCCCAAGGCCGACGGCTTCCGCAACTGGGTCGGCAAGGGCAACCGGCTGCCGGCCGAGTACCTGCTGCTCGACAAGGCCAACCTGCTGGGCGTCAGCGCGCCCGAGCTGACCGTGCTGGTCGGCGGCCTGCGCGTGCTGGGCGCCAACCACGGCGAGTCCGCGCACGGCGTGCTGACCGACACCCCCGGCGTGCTGACGAACGACTACTTCGTCAACCTGCTGGACCTGGGCACCAGTTGGAAGGCCACCTCGGAGGACGCCCACACCTTCGAGGGCCGGGACGAGTCGGGCCGGGTGCGGTGGACCGGCACCCGCGCGGACCTGGTCTTCGGCTCGAACGCCGAACTGCGGGCCGTCGCCGAGGTGTACGCGAGCGACGACGCCAAGGAGAAGTTCGTCGAGGACTTCGTCGCGGCCTGGGTCAAGGTCATGAACGCGGACCGCTTCGACCTGGTCTGACCGGCACCCGCTGACGACGGGAGCCCGGGGGTTTCGCCGCCCCCGGGCTCCCGTCCGTCCGTTCGGGTCCCCCCGGCTCAGGCGTCCTCGTCCGGCTTCCGCTCCTCGGCGTTCTGCTCCTCGGCGTTCTGCTCCTCGGCCTTCTGTTCCGCCGCCCGGACCTGTTCGGTGAAGGCGTGCTCGTCGATCCGCTCGACCGTCGCCCCGTGCCGGGCGGCCAGCTCGTCCGCCGGCGCGGGCGAGGCCTCCCGCACCTCCAGCGCGAGCAGCGCCCCGCCGTCCGGTACCCGGGGCGAGAGCACGATCAGCGCGGCACCGGCCTCGGTCGCGTAGTGCTCCTCGGCCGCGCTGCCCAGCGCCGCGCCCGCCGCGAAGCCGAGGAAGGCGCCCACCGGCCCGCCCAGCAGCCCCACCAGGCCGCCCAGCAGCCCCGAGCCGACGGTCGCCACGCCCGCGCCCCGGCCGAAGGTGTCCTTCGCCTCCAGCAGGCCGTCGGTGCTGCGCTCCAGAGCCGCCGCGAACCGCAGGCCCGGCAGCCGCTGCGCCTCCTCGAAGGCCGGGTGCCAGGCCTCGGCGTCGGAGAAGGTCAGCAGGACGACGTTGTGCTGGTCGCTCATGGCGCTCCGATCGGGCCGGGGCCGCTGGTGGCCGGGCTTCCATCGTGGCCCCCGGTACGGGCCGCTGCCACCGCGGCACCCCTCCGCGCGGCCATGCCTCGGCGCGGTCCGTCCGCAGCGCGGCCATGCCTCGGCGCGGTCCGGCCCTACGGGCGGTTGAAGACCGGTCCGAGGTCCGGCAGGACGGGCTCGGGCAGGCTGTCCCGCTGATCATCCGATCGCATGGAGACCGGTCCGCCGCAGCCGTGCCGGGAATCGAACATCACGGACCTCCACGGTGATCGACTGCCACCAACTCGCCGTCCCCGACACGGATTTGCCCGGATCGAGTGAGACCGCCCGGGACACGCCGGTCGGCCCCGCGGACCGCTGCCAGGATCGGGGTCCGCACCGGCAGACCGCCCCTCGCAGCGTGCCCCCCCGGCACCGCTGCCACCCCACCACGCCCACCCGGCGCTCAGGGCTGCCCGCGTGCGGATCCGCCGCGGCCTCCGGCCGCCCTACCAGGGAGGTACACCGTGTCCCAGCAGGTCGTGGAACCCGAGGAACCCGCAGCCGAGCCGGCCGGTACCGAGCACGACGAGGAGCTGCGCCTGCGCTTCCCCGGCGACCGCCGCGCCCGGGCCGGCGCCGCGATGTCGGCGAGCGCCATGCTGCGCCGCCTGCCGCACCTGGTGCGCCGGGCGATGACCCTGGCCTGGGCGGCGGACCGCACGTCCACCGTGCTGCTGCTGGTCTGCCAGGCGCTGGCCGGCGTGGCCGGAGCGCTCGCGCTGTACGCCACCACCGGCACCCTGGGCGCGCTGCTGGTGCCCGGCCCGGTCACCGAGCACCTGCGCACCGCCGCCCCCTCGCTGCTGCTGCTGACCGTCTCGGCCGCCCTGCGCGCCGTCCTGGGCATCGCCGTGGTCGGCCTGTCCGGGCGGGTCTCGCCGCGGATCACCCGGGAGGCGGAGCTGGCGCTGATCGCCGCCGGGTGCGCCGCCGAGCTGAAGGCCTACGACGAGCCCGCGTACAACGAGCAGTGGGAGGCCGCCGACCGGGGCGCCTCGACCACGCCCGACCTGCTCTCCAACGCCCAGGACGTGATCGCCTCCACCGTCTCGCTGGCCGCCGCCGCGGGCGTCCTGGCCACCCTCCACCCCTGGCTGGTGCCACTGCTGCTGCTCGGCTCGGTGCCGACCGGCGTCGGCGCCGTCCGCACCGCCCGGATCCACTACCTGGCCGCGGTGACCACCAACGAGGACCGCGGGGCGCTGCGCGTCTACCGCTGGTTCCTGATCGACAAGACCCGGGCCGACCAGGTCCGTTCGGACCAGGTCACGCCCTTCCTGATGGCCAAGTACCGGCGCGCCGAGGAGAAGATCGTCGCGGCCACCGACCGGGCGACCCGGGAGGCCGCCAGGGTCTCGCTGCTGGCCGCGCTCGGCACCGGCGCGGGCAGCGCGCTGATCTGGGGCACCCTGCTCTACCTGGTCGCCAGCGGCCGGATCGACCTGGCCGCCGCCGGCACCGCCACCTTCGCGCTGCGCACCGCCGCCACCGGCCTGCACGGCCTGGTCGGCAACGGTGCCCGGCTGTACCGGATGGGCCTCTACCTGGACGACTACTTCACCTTCCTGGACGAGGCCGGCGGCCACCGCATCCGGCGCGGCGGCCGGGTCCCGGCCGCCCCGCGGACGGTCGAGGTGACCGACCTGGTCCACCGCTACCCGGGCGAGCAGCAGGAGCCGGCCCTGCGCGGGGTCAGCATGACCCTGCGGGCCGGGGAGGTGGTCGCCGTCATCGGGCAGAACGGCAGCGGCAAGTCGACCCTGCTGAAGCTGCTCTCCGGGCTGTACCTGCCGCAGTCCGGCCGGATCACCTGGGACGGCGTCCCGGTGGAGGAGCTGGACGCGGACGCCCTGTGGGCCCGGGTGGCCCGGGTGCCGCAGGAGTTCGCCCGCTGGCCGCTGGGCGCCGCCGAGAACGTCCACCTGGGGCACCTCACCGAGCGGGCGATGGCGGACGTCGAGCACGCGGCGGCCCGTACCGGCTTCGACGAGGTGGTCGCCCGGCTGCGCTCGGGGTGGCGCACCCTGCTGGCCCAAGGCTGGTGGGGCGGTGCCGAGTTGTCCGGCGGCGGGTGGCAGCGCGCGGCGGTGGCCCGGGCGCTCTACCGCACGGAGCGCAGCCCCGGCCTGCTGATCCTGGACGAGCCGACCTCCGACCTGGACCCGCGTGCCGAGCACCGGATCCTGCACGCGCTGCGCGAGCTCGCCCCGGGGCGGATCACCCTGCTGGTCACCCACAACATCGCCAACGCGGCGGTGGCGGACCGGGTGCTGGTGATGGACCGGGGCCGGATCGTCCAGTCGGGGACGTGGTCCGAGCTGGCGGCCCGGCCGGACGGGCTGTTCCGTGAGCTGCTGGACCTCCAGCGGGACCGCGCGGTGCCGGCCCAGCGGACGGCCGCGGGGGAGTCGTGATCCGTCCGGTCGTCCGGCGGCGGTCCGTCCGGTGGCGGTCCGTTCGCCGCCGGCCTGTTCGCCGGCGGTCCGTCAGGCCTGGGCGCGGGACGCGCCGCGCAGCCGGCGCCAGGTGCGGCTGAGGGAGGCGGGCCCGGTGCGTCCGGTGGCGGGCGCGCCGGGCTCCCAGGCCCTGGCCGCTGCGGCGAGGGTCTCCGAGCTCTCCGGGCTCGCCGGACTCTCCGGGGCGATCGGTGGGCGGGCGCGGGCGGCGCGCAGCAGGTCCTCCGGCCCGAGGGCGGCGAGCCTCGCCCGGGCGTGCTCCAGCAGGGCGGCGCAGGCGTCGGTGATCGCGGCCTCGCCGAGCGGCCGGGCGGGGAGGCCGAGGCCCTCGGTCAACTGCCGCTCCAGGGCGGCGCGCAGGTCCTGGACGGAGAGGTCGCGGACGGTCAGCGACAGGTGGGCGGACAGCCCTCCGGCGCCGACCGCGCGGTGCGCGAAGCCGCGCGGAACGTAGAGCACGCCGCCGGGTTCGAGCACGCCGTGCAGGCGCAGCGGGGAGCGCTCGTCGTCCGGGAGTTCGCCGAGCCGCCAGTCGGCCTCCGTCGGCGCGTCGTGGACGTACCAGGTCTTGCGCCCGGCGGCCTGGAGGACGAACACGTCGGCGTCGTCGCGGTGCACCGCGAGGCCCTGGCCGCCGGCCGGGGTGACGAAGAAGAAGGCCTCCACCGGCCGGTCGAGCTCCTCGGTCAGCCGGGCCACCAGGTCGCCGGTCGGGCGGTGCCACTGGTCGACGCGGCGCAGCAGCAGCGTCGCCCCGCCGCGGAGCAGGGCGAGCACCTTCGCGCGGTCGGCGAAGCCGTGGTGGGTGACGCCGTTGACCACGCGCGGGGTGGTGAAGGCCTCGGGCGGGATGGTGACCTTGTCGGAGCGGACCAGCTCCAGGTAGGGGGTGCGCAGCAGCCCGCCGTCGAAGGCGGCGTCCAGCTCGTCGAGGTCGAACGGCGGGGCGGGGGCCGCCGCGCCCTGGCGGGGGAAGAGCGCGGGCTCGCGCTGCCACTGGCGGCCGGTGAAGCTCCGGACGTCGCCGACCCAGTCGGCCAGTGTGGGCGATTCCATGGTGTAGTCCCGTGGTGTGTCAGGGGAGTGGCCCGGGGGCGCGGGGGGCGGTCCCGACGGCAGGCCGTCGGGTGTCAGGCCCCGATCCGCGCCTCGAACCGTACGGAGAGCAGGGAGCGCAGCGGCACCTCGGCCTGCGGCTGCGGGGTGTGGACGGCCAGCCTGTGCTCCAGTGCGACGCTCAGCATCCGTTCGGCCAGCGGGACGACCAGGTGCTTGGCCCAGCAGCGGGCGCCGTCGAAGCCGAAGGGCATGAACCCGGGCGCCTTCTCCGGGTCCGCGACGCCGTCCCACCGTTCGGGGCGGAACTCCAGCGGGTCCGGCCAGTAGTCGGGGTGGCGGTGCATCAGCAGCGGGAAGAGCGCGACGTCGTCCTCCGGCCGGATCTCCGGGTGCAGCTCGGTGTACGCCGCGCCGCCGTTGCGGTACAGCATCCAGGCCGGCGGGAGCAGCCGCAGCGTCTCCCAGAGGACGGCGGTGAGGTCCGGCCGGCTCTCCGGCCGGTCCCGCTCCGGGCCCAGGAGCCACAGGGCGTTGCCGGTCAGCGCGGCCACGCCGTCGCAGAGGGTGGCCGCCGCCCGCCGGTACATCGCGATCGCCTGCTTGCGCTCCAGCGGGTCGCCGGCGTCGCGGATCAGCCCGGCCAGCGCGGTGCGTCCGTCCCGGTCGGCGGAGCCGGGCCAGACGGTGACGGCGCGGTCGACGAGCCGGGAGAGGGTGTCGGAGCGGGTGACGCCGCGCTTCGACAGCAGCGAGACCGGCAGCGGGTCGGCGGAGAACAGCCAGCGGCGCAGGTAGGAGGTGCCCGCGTAGGGCCAGGGGCCGGCCATCGCGCGCGCCGGGGGCGGTGGCCGGCGGACTCCCGCCGTGGCGTCCTGCCCCAGCGCCCGGATCGTCCGGGTCGCGCTGTCGTGCGGGATGTCGGCGCCGGCGGCGGGTTTGTAGACCGAGCGCTCGGTGGAAAGGACCGGACGGGCCGCGACGATTTCGGCCATGAGCCGGGAGTCCGCGACGCCGACCTTGGCCGGGTCGATCCGGAACACCTTCTCGGTCCTGGCCAGCAGGTCCTGAATCCTCGGGGCGAACGCGATGGAATGGCTGGGTGCGGTCGCCGTCGCCATTTCTTCCACGGGAATCTGACCTCCATTTCGAAATGGCCGGGAAATGCGTTCGGCGCGGCCTGCGGAGTGGTTCCGGAAGCGCCGCGGCGCCGGCGGGGGCGCGGCCGACCCGGGCCCCCGCCAGCGGCTGACCACGTCAGATGACGTGCAGCACCCACGCGTGGTTCGCGAGGTCCTCGTCCTTCTTGAACTTCTTGACGAGCGCCTTGATCATCTTCATGACTACTCTCCATTTCTGGGATCGCGGGCGCGGCGGAAATGCCGCACCCGGGCCGTCAGAGATATCCGGCATTCCGTTGCGGGCTGCCGAACGGGTTCATCTGTTCATGGACCCTAACCGAAACTTCGCCGCTCGGACACCCCTTCGGCAGAGAAGTATGCGATCTCTGCGCAGTGTTAACAGGCTATTCGGTGGTCGAATCGTTATAACCTTTCGGAAAGCACGGTGGGGGCGCGGAACGGGAACGCGAAAGGGCCCCGCGGCTTCGCGGGGCCCTGCTGCGCGTACGGCGCGGCCGTTCCGGTCGATCCGGGTCCGTCAGTTGTAGCTGGTGGTGACGGTGACGCCGCCGAAGCCCTGCTGGGCGTAGAGGCTGAAGAAGACGTAGCCGGCCGGCGGGTTGGTGATGGTGAGGGTCTCACCGTTGCCGCCGGCGGTGGACTTGGCCAGGTACGAGCCGGTGGTGGCCCAGGAGCCGCCGTTGTAGTAGAGGTCGGCGTTGCCGGTGCCGCCGCTCGTGGTGACGGTCAGCTGCTTCACGCCGGCCGGCAGGTTCAGGTAGCTGTAGCTGTAGTTCCCGGTGGTGGCGGCGACGCCGTCCCGGCGGCAGTCCTTGTCGTACTGCCGGGTGTCGGCGGCGGTGCAGAGCGGGGCCTTGGGCTGCTCGGTCGTGGGCAGCGAGCCGCAGTTGTCGGCGGCGCAGGCCTTCAGCCAGGTGGCGAAGTCGGCGTCGTAGCGGGTGCCGATGGTGGTCTTCAGCAGGGTGCGGGCGCCGTTCCAGTCACCGGCGCGGTACTTGGCGAGCAGCGCGGTGACGTCGTCCGGGTGCGACTGGAGCATGTAACGGACGGCCAGGTAGCCCCAGTTGTAGATGCGGGTGGAGTCCGCGTTGTCGTAGGTGGTGTCGAACAGGGTGCTCAGCGCGTAGGTGCCCTTGCCGGCCTGGGCGACGGCGGCGTCGTAGTGCTCGCCGCGGTAGCTGTAGGAGACGTACTCGGCGAGGCCCTCGACCCACCAGATGGTCGGGGTGGTCATGCCGGCCTCGAAGTCGCCGTACATGTCGTAGCGGCCGTCGAGGTAGTGGGTGTACTCGTGGTTGAGGTTCCAGATCTGGAACTGGGGGCGCAGCCAGGAGGCCTCGTGGGCGATGAAGCGGGCCTGGTTGCCGGCCTTGCTCGGGTCGCCCTCCTCGTACATGCCGCCGTTGTCGACGTCGATCTTGTACATCTCCCAGGCGTACAGGCTGTAGTTGTAGTAGTCGTCGAAGGCGACGACCTCCAGGGCGGTGTTGTTGTCGTTGGCGACCGGGCCGCCGTCCTTGACGATCCGGTGGAAGAACGCGTCCTGGTTGACCAGGCTGGTGCAGGTGTCGGCGAGCTGCTGCGCGGTCATCTCCTGGGCGCGGATGCGCAGGTTGGCGTTGCAGGTGTGGTCGACGGGGAGCACCAGCGGGACGAGCTTGGCCGGGACGTCGCAGGTGCCGTAGAAGGAGCAGTTGCCGGCGTCCTTCTTCTCCGTGAACCAGAGCAGGTTCATGGTGAGCGGACCGGTCCTGCCGACCAGCGGGTAGCGGTTGATCAGGTCCTTGAGGATCGGCCGGCCCTGGGCGCGCAGCGCGTCGTTGGCGACCAGGTTGCCGAGCTGGATGCCGACCTTGGTGACGACGTCGCCGCCGTCGATCAGGCCGCTGTTGCGGGTGACGAAGGACTGCACGGTGGTGGCGAAGGTCGGGTCGGCCTGGAGGGCGGAGACGAACTCCGGCAGGTCGAAGCCGCGCTCGATGACCGTCTCGGTGTTGGCGACCGCGGTGGTCATCTGGGCCGGCCAGCTGCCGGTGTAGTCGTTCAGCAGCCGCTTGACCACGCCGGTGTAGCGGGCGTTCTCCTGGGCGCTGTCGATCAGGGTGACGGCCTCGGCGAGGGTGGCGCCGTTGGCGTCGCTGATGTCCCGGGTGCGCGGGGCTGCGTAGAAGGCGTCCAGCGCGCCGCGGACGGCGGCCTTGAGGCTGTCGCCGTACGGGCCGACGGCGTCCTTGTGGTACCACTGCACGTAGTAGCCGGCCCGCAGGAAGAGCACCAACTGGCCGACGGAGGTGGAGTTGTCGCCGGGGTAGGTGGCGGCGGTGTCGCGCAGGGCGTTGGCGACGGTGACCATCTGGGCCTCGTTGAAGGCGCCCTTGGCGTCGTTGCCGGTGAGCTGGAACAGCGTGTTGACGCAGTCGAGCCCGGCCGACTTGACCTGCTGGACCAGCGCGGCGCCGGACTTGCCGGTGAAGGCGGAGACGTCGCAGGCGGCCGTGAGGGACTGCGCGGCGGGGGCGGCGCCGACGGAGCTGCCCGCCGTCGGGGCGGTCGCCTTGGCCCGCGGGTCCGAGGCGAGCGGGCGGGCGTCCTCGGGGGTGTCGGGGGACTTGGGCACCGGGATGGTGCGCGGTGCGGTGGGCTTGCCGACGGCGGCCGGGGTGGCCGAGCTCGTGGGCTTCTCGGTGGGGGCGGCGGGGGTGCCGGTGGCGGCCTGTGCCGCCGGTGCGAACAGGCCGAGCGAGAGCAGGAGGGCGGTGCCGAGCGCTGGGAGTCTGCGCATCTGTGGGGGCCTCCGGGGCCGTGAGGGTGGGGGTGGCCGTGCTGCGTGGGGCGCACGGGCCTTGCTGTGTGACATGTAAAATGGCACAACGGGGAACGCGGAGGGAAGACCCGGGGACGGATTGCCGGCGGGCGAGACCGAAACGTTGTCAGGTTCGCGTGGACGGCCGGGGGTTGTGCGTGCGTCGCGGTCAGGTCCGTACGGGCGTCAGGTCCGTACGAGTGCCCGGTCCGTACGAGTGCCAGGTCCGTACGGGCGTCAGGTCCGCACGAGCGCCCGGGGGGTGAGCGCCGCGAACTCCAGCGGCGCCGACGGATCCACCGACAGGTCCGCCGGGGCCGGCTCCGCGCCCGAGCGCACCAGCAGGTCCCCGACCGCCGCCACCATTGCGCCGTTGTCCGTGCACAGCCGTAGCGGTGGCACCCGCAGCGCGATCCCGGCCGCCGTGCACCGCTGCTCGGCCAGCGCCCGCACCCGGGAGTTGGCCGCGACCCCGCCGACCAGCACCAGGGTGCCGATCCCGTGGTCGAGGCAGGCCCGCACCGCCTTGCGGGTCAGCACGTCCGCGATCGCCTCCTGCAGCGCGGCCGCCGCGTCCGGCACCCGGGGCTCGCGCTGCGCCTCGACCCAGCGCGCGGCGGCGGTCTTCAGGCCGGAGAAGGAGAACGCGTACGGGTCGTCCCGCGGCCCGGTCAGCGGGCGCGGCAGCCGGACGGCCGTCGGGTCGCCCCCGCGCGCGGCGCGGTCGATCGCCGGGCCGCCCGGGTAGGGGAGCCCCAGGATCCGGGCGACCTTGTCGAAGCACTCGCCGGCCGCGTCGTCCAGGGTGTCGCCGAGGTGGACGATCGGGTCCCGGGCCAGGTCGCGCACCAGCAGCAGTGAGGTGTGGCCGCCGGAGACGATGAGCACCACGCAGGGGTCGGGCAGCGGGCCGCCGTCCAGGGCGGCGGCGACGACGTGCCCGGCGAGGTGGTGCACGCCGTACAGCGGGACGCCCAGCGAGAAGGCGTACCCCTTGGCGGCGGCCACGCCCACCTGCAGCGCCCCGGCCAGTCCCGGACCGGTCGTCACCGCGACCGCGCCGACGTCCGCCAGGGTGAGCCCGGCGCGGTCCAGCGCCTCCCGGACCACCGGCGCCATCGCGTGGACGTGCGCCCGAGCGGCGATCTCCGGCACCACCCCGCCGTAGCGGGCGTGCTCGTCCATCGACGAGGCCACCGCCTGCCCGAGCAGCACGCCGTCGCGCACCAGGCCCGCGCCGGTCTCGTCGCAGGAGGACTCGATGCCCAGCACCACCGGCGACCCTGTCACAGTCACTCACCCTCATCGGTCATTACGCAGGACGGTGACCATTGTGCCCGACGGTGCGTGAGGAATAAGCAGGAGCCCATGCTTCGTTCCTGCAACTGATACGCAATAGTGTTGTCCCGGCACGATCACCGCACCACCACCACGTTCAACCCGCCGAAAGGGGCCGTGTCCTGGTGACTCCACCCACGACTGGTGCCGTGGGCTTCCCACGTCCATGGCTAGGCCACGGCGCAGCGGGCCAGCCCGGCCCTCTTGAGGACGTTCTGTGCGCCGACGTGGTCCGCGTTCGCGGTGAGGCCGCACGCCGTGCATTGGAATCTCGCCTGGCTGATGCGGTTCTCCTTCGCGACGTGCCCGCAGGCGGGGCAGGTGCGGGAGGTGTTGCGAGCATCCACCGGAACCACCTGGCGACCGGCGCTCTCAGCCTTGTTCGCCAGGATGCTCAGGAAGACGCCCCAACCCGCGTCGAGGATCGCCGCGTTCAGTCCGGCCTTGGCGGCCGCGCCGTTCGGGAGAAAGGTGCCGGGGCGTCCGGGGTCGGTCTTGGGTGCGGGGGACCTCGTCAGACCCGTTGTGTTCAGCTGTTCATGAGCGATCACGTCGTAGGTGCGGACCAGTGCAAGGGCGACCTTGTGGTGGTGATCGAGGCGTTGACGCCGAATCCGGGCATGCAGTCCAGCTACCTTCCGCGCTGCTGCGCGGTGCTTCTTGCTTCGGCGATCGGTGCGTGCGGGGAATGTGGCGAGGTGCCGCTGGGCCTGGGCGATCTCCTCGGCGGCTCCCTGCAGGAAACGCGGGTTCGCGATGTGCTCACCGTTGCTGAGGGTGAGGAAATGGGCGACGCCCAGGTCGATGCCCGCCACGGCGCCGACTGCGGGGAGCGGCTCGGTCGGAATGCCGTCACAGGCGAGGACCACGTACCAGCGGCGGCCTTCGCGCTTGACGGAGACCGTCTTGACCCGGCCGCGCACACGTCGGTGCTGGTGCACGCGAACGTGCCCGACGCCCTGGAACCGGACCCGGGTGTCGGTGAGGTGCGGAGCACTGTCCCACCGGCAGCCATCACCGTCCCGAGGAAAGACGACGGTGTCGAAGCGCCCTGTGCCCTTGAAGCGGGGGTAACCGGGCGTTTGGCCGGCTTTGACGCGACGGAAGAACGCCCGCATGGCCCGATCCAGACGGCGGAGCGTGGCCTGCTGGCTGGAGAACGACCAGCGGCCCTGCCGCTCGGGGTCGAACGTGCGGATGGCCCTGAGCTGTGCCGACTGGTCGCCGTAGGTGACCGTTGTCTTCGAGACGTGCCGCCAGGCGTCACGACGCTCCTGCAGGGCCCCGTTGTACAGCGAACAGTGATCGGCCAGCATCTCGGCGAGCGCCTGCTCTTGGCGCTTCGTGGGCCGCAGCAGGAATTTGTACGCGCGCAGCAACGCGGCCCTCCTCCCCTCGAAACCGAGGAACCGAATGCGTGCAACGTACCGCGGGCCACTGACAACCGTGGCCTCGTTGCTTCTCGGCTCCGCACAGGAGACCTGATTCCCCTTCCGGCCCGTGCCGGTGGCTCTCTCGAAAGAAGGACAAATGGGCACCTACACGCTTCCCGACCTGCCGTACGACTACTCCGCGCTGGAGCAGGCGATGTCGGCCGAGATCCTGGAGCTGCACCACTCCAAGCACCACGCCGCGTACGTCAAGGGCGCCAACGACACCCTGGACCAGCTGGCCGAGGCCCGTGACAAGGAGCAGTTCGGCGGTCTGGTCGGCCTGCAGAAGACCTTCGCGTTCCACCTGTCGGGCCACGTGCTGCACTCGCTGTTCTGGCAGAACCTCTCGCCCGAGGGCGGCGACCGCCCCGAGGGCGAGCTGGCCGACGCCATCACCGAGCACTTCGGCAGCTTCGAGGCCTTCAAGAAGCAGCTCACCACCGCCACCACCGGCGTGCAGGGCTCCGGCTGGGGCATCCTGTCCTGGGAGCCGCTCGGGCAGCGCCTGATCGTCGAGCAGGTCTACGACCACCACGGCAACGTCGGCCAGAACACCACCCCGCTGCTGGCCTTCGACGCGTGGGAGCACGCCTACTACCTGCAGTACCGCAACGTCCGCCCGGACTACGTCACCCGCCTGTGGGACGTCGTCAACTGGCAGGACGTCTCGGACCGCTTCGCGGCCGTCAAGAGCGCCTGATCCGCATCGGGTGACGGAAGGTCCCGGGCCGGTCGGGCGGTCCGGGACCTTCCCCTTGTTCACCTCCCACGGGGGTTTCCCGGGAGGGGAGTTGACCCCGGACACAGCCGATGCACTCCGCCGCAGGCCGGACGCCACCCGCCGTTCGCCTGCCGGTCGCGTGTGCTCCCTACGCTCGCTCGGACCACCGCCGGTGACCGGCCGGCAACGGCCTCCCGGCCCGTCCGCTCCTGAGCGAAAGGGCGCCCGATGGCCCCGCTGGCCCCGCGTCTCTCCCTGGTCGTCCCGGTCTACAACGTCGAGCGCTACCTCCGGGAGTGCCTGGACTCGATCGCGGCGCAGACCTTCGGGGACTTCGAGTGCGTCCTGGTCGACGACGGCTCGACCGACGGCGGCCCGCGCATCGCCGAGGCGTACGCCGAACAGGACCGGCGCTTCCGGCTGGTCCGCCAGGAGAACCAGGGCCTCGGCGCCGCCCGCAACACCGGCTGGCGCCACCTCACCCCCGGCACCGAGTACCTGGCCTTCGTCGACAGCGACGACACCCTGCCGCCGCAGGCCTACCAGCTGATGATCAGCACGCTGGACGGGACCGGCTCCGACTTCGCCGCCGGCAACGCCCTGCGCCTGCGCACCACCGGCCTCAGCCCCTCGCACGCCCACCGCCGCCCGTTCCGGGAGACCCGGCTGCGCACCCACGTCCGCGAACTGCCCGCCCTGGTCACCGACCGCACCGCCTGGAACAAGGTCTACCGGCGCTCCTTCTTCGACGGCGCCGGCCTGCTCTACCCCGAGGGCATCCTCTACGAGGACGCCCCGGTCAGCGTGCCCCACCACTTCCTCGCCGACCGGGTCGACGTGCTCGCCGACCCGGTCTACCACTGGCGGGTGCGCGAGGACGGCGACCTCTCCATCACCCAGAAGAAGACCGACCCGCGCGGCCTGGTCGACCGGGTCCGCTCGATGGAACTCGTCCGCGAGTGGCTGCTGGCCCGCCCCGAACCCGCCTTCGCCGACCACCTGCGCGCCTACGACCGCAACTGCCTGGTCGAGGAGATCCCGATGTTCTTCTGGACCGTCCCGGACGGCGACGGCGCCTACCGCGCCGCCTACCAGCAGCACGTCACCCGCCTCCTCCGGGCCATCGGCCCCGAGGCCCAGGCCGGCCTCAGCCCCCAACTGCGCCTCAAGTACCGCCTCACCCAGGCCGACGCCATGCCCGCCTTCGTCGCCCTCCAGCGCGCCCACCGCCTCGCCCGCCGCACCCGCCAGGCCGTCGGCCGCCGCTGAGCTCGGCCGTGCCGCCCTGCCGAGCGCGGCACCGTCCGGCGGGCCCCGGCGCGGACACGGCAGCGGCCGGCCACCCCTTCGGGGGCGGCCGGCCGGGCGTGCGGTGCGCCTCCCGGGTCAGCCGACCCGGAGCTCGACGACGGCGGTCGGCTTCTGGCCGAGACCCTCGCCGACGTTCGTCGAGGAGTTCGACGGCACGTCGACGCTGGTGCTGGCGCCGTCACTGGTGGTCAGGCGGGCGTGCACCGGGTAGTCGGTGGTCTGGACGATGAAGGTCTGCGGGAGTTCCAGCGAGAGGTACCCGCTGGGGGCGGTGACGCGGAAGCACACGCTGGGGCCGGCCCCGCCGATGACCCGGCTGTACAGCTTGATCTGCGTGGTGGTGTGGCAGTCGGCGACGAGGATGTGCCCGTCGCCGCGCAGCAGCTTGAGCTCGGGGTACGGCGAGGGCCCGGGGTAGCTGAAGTCCTCGACGGCCGGCGGGGCCGTTTCGGCGCCGCCCGACGAGGCGTCGGCGGAGGCGAGCGAAGAGCCGCCGACGGTGGCGGCGGCGACGGCGACGACTGCTGCGGCGGTGCCCCACCGGGTACGAGTCTTCATCGTGAATTTCCTCAATTGGGGTTCCGTCGTCGATTGCGGGCTTTGGTGACGGGACATGTCCGGGTTGGTCCGAACTGTTCCGGAGCCGCTGGGACGGAAGTGTGCGATCAGGTCCGGAGATGCCAAAGACTAGAAGATCGCGCGGGGCTGTGTAAACGGTTCTCCCGGCTCCGCGGCTGGCCGGAAACAGACGGTTGTCGCAGGGAAAATGACGTCCGGCCACGGATTTCCGGCCACCCGTCCGGGCATCCGGCGCAGGGCAAATCGGGCCGCAAGTGAATCGAACGGGGAAAACGTGGCGCCAATTCGAGCCAGCGGTCAGGGCATTGCGGAGGATTTCTCCGAATTCCGTTGAAGCGCCCCCGGTACGCTCGTCGCGCGCCCGGAAGAGGCGTGAACGAAGAAGCAATGAAAAGGGGGCCATGAGTGGACATATCGGTGTTCCTGAAGGGGCGGGGGAGGAGGGCGCGGGGGGCGCCGGGACGCCGGTTGACGGCCCGTCTGCTGCCCCTGGCGCTGGTCGCCGGCCTGCTGGGCAGCGCTCCGGCCTTCGCGGCCGGGACGGCCGATCCCACCACGCCCGCCGTCCCGGTGTCCGACCGGGCGAGAGTGCTGGCGTTCTGGCAGTCGGGCGGGCCGGGCATACGGGCCCTGGCCGAGGCCGCGCTGCTGGGGAGCGACGCCGACGTACGCCGCTTCCTGGATACCGAACAGGCCAATGCGCAGATCAAGGACGACCAGGTCGCGATCGCCCAGATCAACACCCTGGCCGGCCCGGGCGTCCAGGCCGAAGGGCTGAAGGCGCTCCAGGGTACGGCCCAGGACCTGCAGAACTTCCTGAACGGCGGCTACCGAGCCGCTCTGCTGAAGGACCAGCAGGTCCAGGCGGCGCAGCTGAAGAACGGCGCCGGCCAGGGCGTGCGCACGGCCGCGGACGCCGCCCTTCAGGGCTCGGCCGAGGACCTGCGGGTGTTCCTGACCGAGGGCCAGTTCACGGCGCGGGAGTCCGACGACCGGGTCCAGCTGGTTCAGATCCTCAGCGCGGGCGGGCCCAACACCCAGGCCGCGGCCAGGCTGGCGCTCAACGGCTCCATCGACGACGTCCGCGAGTTCCTGCGGGTGGGCCAGCACGTGGCGCGCGCCCGCGACGCCGAGCGCACCACGGTCGAGCAGCTGGTGCAGCAGTCCAAGGACGCCACCGCGGCCGCGTCGCGCGAGAGCGAGTCCGCCAAGACCGCCTCAGCCCAGGCAGTGGGTGCGGCCAAGCAGGCCAAGGAGGCCGCGGCTCGGGCCGCCCAGGAGACCGAACTCGCCGGTGCGGACACCGCCAAGGCCGGCGCCGCCGCCGACAAGGCCGCCGAGGCGGCCAGCCAGGCCGCCACCGCCGCCCAGACCGCCGCGACCGCCGCCCGGTCCGCCACCAGCTCCGCCCGGACCGCCGCCGCGGCCGGCTACGGCGACCTCCCGGGCGAGGGCGCCAAGATGACCCGGCTCAAGGTCGACCTGCCCAA
>NZ_JBEXJK010000014.1:0-50235 GCF_040609095.1 Kitasatospora sp. NPDC004799 | reverse complement strand
GGCGCTACGAACGCGCCGCGCCGGGCGAGCCGGCCCACGTCGCCAGGCCGGCCGCAGGGTCCGCACCGGAGCGGGCGACTCCTACCTGCACAACGCCGTGGACGACCGCTCCCGCCTGGCTCCCATCGGCCACCACCACCCCGAACACGCCGCGCTCACGGGCGAGCCGGCCGCCGGCCGCGTCCCCGGCCTCACGCGTCACAACGACCAGACACCGCCGAAGATCCGGAACACGCGCTCACGGCCGTCGTGAGGCACGACGAACGACGGGCCGACGCGGCCGAGGCGCTGGAGCTGCCCGCGGGCGCGCCCGCCCGGCTCCAGGTGAGCGGGCATCAGGGCTTGCCGGCCGCGCCGGGAGCCCGGCGACGCCTGGGCCGGCCCGGCGGTTCCGGGCTACACACCCGCCGCCAGCGGGGCGACGAAGTGGTCCAGGCGGGCGGTGACCTGCCGCAGGACGTCGATCGAGCCCAAGGGGTCGTCGGGCAGTTCGAGGCCGTGGTCGGCGGCGGGCACTTCCAGGACCTCGTGTCCGGTCGATTCGGCGATGCTGCGGTCCCACAGCTTGTCGGCGCTGCCGCCGACGAGGAGGGTCGGGGCCTCGGCGCGGTGCAGGGCGCGGGCGACCGGCTCGTCGGTCAGCACGGGGGTCAGCCACGCGGCGGCGAGGTTCCGGTCGGCGGCGACGCCGGAGGCGAGGGAGGCCAGCGACTTGCCGATGAGCAGGCGGCAGGCGCCGCGCTCGGCGTCGACGGCCTCGGCGACCTCCCGTTCGACCCAGGCGATCCGGCGCTCGGGGCCGAACGTGGGGAAGTCGCGCGGGAGTTGCCACCACAGCTCCTGGACCGTCCAGCCGTGCCGGAGGAGAACCGACCGGGCGAAGTGGAGCAGCGGCCTGGCAGGCGTGTACGCGACGCCCGGGACGACGAGTGCGACGCGGTCGGGGGCGCCTTCGAAGCGGGTGCGGACGGCGAGCGGGGAGGGATCCGGCATGGGCGCAGGCTACGCGACCGTCCTCTGTGACGCGCTGTCAACCCTGACCATCGTCAGGGGCGCCGCTTGACTTTCGGGTCGGGTGGAAAGGGCGTCTCGGCTTCTACCGTCCGGACCATGACGTACACGGACAGGAATGCGCGAAGGGCCGGCGCCGCAAGGGCCGCCGCCCGATCCACGCCCACGCCCAGGCCTCGGCCCAGGCCCGTCCTCGCCGCGGCCCTGCTCTGTGCGGGGGCCGGGGTGGTGGCGTGGCTGGCGCCGGAGCGGGGTGGCGGCGCGGGGCCGGTGCGGGTGTCGGCCGGGTGGTCGGCCGACGGCTACCGGCGGGTGGCGGAGGCCGTCGGTGACGCCCCGGGGGCGGTGGCCTCGGTGCTGGAGCCGGCCACCGAGGTCGGGCTGCTGGTCCTGGGGCTCCTGCTGGCGTTCTGCTGGTGGACGGCCCGGGCCCGGCGGGCCGTCGGGGTGGTCGCGGGGGTGGCGCTGGTCGGGCTCGGCACGGTGCTGGCCTACGGGGCCAGCGAGGTGCTGAAGGTGGTCCTCGACGAGGAGCGGCCCTGCCGGGCGCTGTCCGGGCTGCCGGGCACGGCGCTCGCCGAGTGTCCGCCGCCGGGCGACTGGTCGTTCCCCAGCAACCACGCCACCCTGGCGGTCGCGCTGGCCACGGGGCTGGTGCTGCTGCGCCCGCGCTGGGCGCTGCTGGTCATACCCGTCGGCGGCGCCACGGCCGCGCTGCGGGTGGCGGCCGGGGTGCACTACCCGCACGACGTGCTCGCCGGGGCCGCGCTCGGCGGCACGGTCACGGCGGCAGCGGTCCTCGCCCTGCGGCCGGAGGCCGCCACCGCCGTGACGGCACTGACCGGGGTGCCCGTCCTCGGGCGGCTGCTGTCGGCACCGCCCGCACCACCCGTACCGCCCTCGCCGTCGATACCGTCGGCCCGGGGCTCCGGCACGGGCACTGGCACTGGCACTGGTGCAGCCCCGGGCGCGGCAGCCTCAGTCCCGTGGGCCTCCCGCGCAGGTCGCGCCGAGGGTCAGCCCGGCCTCGTGCGCGAGGACGGCGGCGGCCGCCCGGTTGGCCACGCCCAGCCGGGCCAGGATGGAGCTCACATGGGCCTTCACGGTGCCTTCCACCACCCCCAGCCGACGGGCGATCTGACCGTTGGACAGCCCGGCGGCGATCAGCGTCAGCACGTCCCGTTCCCGGGTGGTCAGGGCGGCCACCTGTTCCCGGGCGCCGACGCGCCGGTCGGCTGGGCCGCCGGCCCCGGTGGCGGCCAGGTGGGCGACCACCCGGGCGGCCACCTTGGGTGAGAGGTAGGCCGCCCCTCCCGCCACCGCGTGCACCCCGGCGAGCAGTTCCTCGGGCTCGCCGGACTTGATCAGGAAGCCGTTCGCGCCGCCGCTGAGCGCGCGCAGGATGTAGTCGTCCTCACCGAAGGTGGTCAGCATGAGTACTCCGGTGGCCAGGCCGCTCCGGCGGATCTCGGCGGCCGCCGCGATGCCGTCCGTGCCGGGCATCCGGATGTCCAGCACGGCGACGTCCGGCCGGTGGCGCCGGACGAGTTCGACGGCCTCGCGGCCGTCCCCGGTCTCGGCGACGATCTCGATGCCCGGGTCGGTGGCGAGCACCGCGCGCAGTCCCGCGCGGATCATGGGCTCGTCGTCGGCGAGCAGCACCCGGATCGGTGCGGTGGTCATCGGCGGCTCCTGTCGGTCGCTCGGTACGGAGGTGCTGCGGAGAGGGAGAGGGAGGTGTGGCGGGAGGTCAGGAGACGAGTACCTCGCGCGAGACGAGCCGGGAGTCCTGGAAGCAGAGCCGGTAGGCATCGCCGGACCGGTCCACGAACAGTTGGGCGGTGATGGCGTAGTACACGCACGAGACTCCTTCCCCCGACGGCGGCGCGGGCGTCGACGGCCCGCTCGGCGGGTGGTACGGCAGCCGGTGGCCCGGCAGCACCCGTTCGACCGAGGCCTGGTCCTGCCCCACCTGGAGGGTGGCGTAGACCTCCGGCTCCAGCACCGACAGGCCGACCACGTAGAGCGTCCATACTCGCAGTGCCACGGTCAGCAGCACGGCCGTCGCCAGCGGGACGAGCACCACGGCGGCCAGCGTCCGCCCCACCCTGCGGCGGGCCCGTCGCAGTTCGCGCACTGGCGACAGCGGGGCGGCGGGCGGCAGCGGGACGGGCCCGGCGGCACGGCGCGGCAGGTCGGCCACGACCTCGAACCCGCCGTCCGGGCGGGCCCCGTGGGCGAAGGTACCGCCCGCGAGCCGGACCCGCTCGGTCAGGCCGAGCAGGCCGCGACCGCCCGTCGCCGGCACGGCAGGTGTCGGGCCGGGCCTTCCGGCGGGCGCCGCGACGGTGGGGCCGGCGGACGTCCCGGTGAACGCTCCGGACACCGTGCCGGTGGGCGTTGCGCCGCGCGGGGTTGACGCGGACGCCGACGACGCCGCCGCCGACGACAACGCCGCGGATGCGGACGCCGAGGGCCGGGCTGCCGACGACGCCGCTCCGGGGACGGCGGGCGCGGGCGCCGGGCCGTTGGCCACCCGGAGACGGGCGCCCTCGGCCGAGTACTCCACCTCCACGGTGACGGCCGCTCGCGGTGCGTACTTGGCGGCGTTGGTCAGCGCCTCCTGCACCACCCGGTACGCGGCGTGCTCGGTGGCACGCGGCAGCCCGTCCGGCTCGCCGGTGATCTCCGCGCGGACGTCCAGGCCGGCGGCGGCCGCCTCGGCGACCAGGTGCGGGATGTCCGAGTCGGCCGGTCCGTGGGCCGCGGCAGCGCCACCGCCGCTCTCGTCCCCGTCGCGGAGGATGCCGATCACCTCGCCGAGCCGGTCCACGGCGGCCGCCGCGCCGGCCCGGATCTCCTGGACGGCCTCCCGATGGGGCGCGGCCAGGTCGGGGGCGAGCTTGAGGGCCCCGGCGCGCAGGGCGATCAGGCTGAGGTCGTGCCCGAGGGCGTCGTGCATGTCCTGGGCGATCCGGGCCCGTTCGCGCAGTCGGGCCTGCTCGGCGACCAGCTGCTGCTCCCGCTCCAGCCGCTCGGCGCGCTCCCACCCGGCCCGCACGAGCTCCTGCGACTGCCGCCAGAACCGGCCCAGCAGCCACGGCCCCATCCCGGTGCTCACGGCGAGCGCCACGAACAGCAGGCCCAGCACGATCCAGGAGGGCACCAGTCCGACCACCAGCACCCCACCCGCGACCAGGACGGCGAACACCACCGCCGCCGGCCGTACCCGCTCCATCCGCAACCCGGCCAGGAAGGAGAACCCGATCGCCGGCAGCGCCCACCAGAGGCTCGTGACACCGAGCCCGATACACACCGACGCCACCACGGGCAGCGCCACCCCACTCATCCGCATGCCCACGACCCTACGAGGACCGCCACCGCACCGGATCTGTCGAAAGTCATGCCCGAGGCCACACCCGGAGGGCTCCGGAGGAGTGCACCGCCGCCGAGACCGCCGGGATCACCGCCCGCCCGTACGCCGCCGGCCCGGCCGAGGACCTCGCCGCCGCGGGCCGCGTCCTGACACTGGTCACGGAGCGCGCGGACACCGAACCGGCCGACGCCCGAGGTTCCCGTACAGTCGGGAGTCTGACGCACTCGAACCGGGGGAAAGGTGACGTCATGGGTCTCGTCATGGTGTTCCTGCTCGCGCTCGTCGGCGCCGTCGTCGGCGCCACGACCTTCCTGGTGCTCCGGGAACGCGCACGACGCCACCGGTTCGACGCCCCCGAGGGGTGGCTGATCGAGCAGCAGCGGACGGCCGACGCCGCTCGCATGCGGGCGACGTACTCCAGCCTGTCCGTTCACCAGGGCAACGCCGTGATGGGCGACGAGGGGAACCACTACCGTTCCTGACCCACAAGGACCGGCTCGATCCTCGGCCTCCGCGACGCGCTCAGCGGCACAAGGCGGCGTCCACGACGGCTTCGAGGTGCCGGGTGACGGCGTAGTCGGTCGGGACGGTGGTCACCGCGATGTTCACCGCACGCCCGTCCTCTGTGGCGCCGCCCCGGGTCTCGTAGCCCGGGATGTCGCCGCCGTGGCCCCAGTAGACCCCGCCGCAGGAGAGCGGCCGGCTGAAGACGCCCAGTCCGGAGCCGGCCCCGCTGTCCCCGATCGGGACGGTGGTGCGCATCTGGGCGAGCTGGGCCGCGGGCAACAGCCGGTCCGGGACCAGCAGTTCGGTGAAGAAGCGGTCGAGGTCGGCGTTGGTGGAGATCATCTGCCCGGCTGCCCAACCCACCGACGGGTCCATCTCCGTGAAGTCGGTCAGCGGCCCGTCGGCGGAGTCCCTGCGGTAGCCCTTGGGGTGGGCCTCACGGATGGTCCGGTCGCCCACGGCCGGGAAGTAGGTGTGCCGCAGCCCGATGCGCCGGACGATCCGCCGGTCGATCTCCTCGGCGAGCGGCCGGCCGGTCACCCGCTGGACGATCAGGCCGGCCAGCACGTAGTTGGTGCTGCTGTAGCCGAACCTCTCCCCGGGGGCGAAGACGGGCTTCTGCCGCAGGGCGAGGTCCAGCAGCTCCCGCGGCTCGAAGTACCGGTGCCGGAAGGAGGCTTCGTCGACCAGTCCCTCGTAGTCGGCCAGGCCGCTGGTGTGCTGGAGGAGCCGGCGGACGGTGACGCCGCGCCCGTCGACGCCCTCGCCGCGGGCCAGGCCGGGCAGGTAGGTGTCGACGGGGGCGTCAAGGTCGACCTTCCCCTCCCCCACCAACTGGAGCACGACGACGGCGGTGAAGGTCTTGGTGGTGCTGCCGATCCGCACCTGCCCGCCGGCGGGGACCTTGGCACCGGTGGCCAGGTCCCCCACCCCCGCGGTGTAGTCGCGGGTCCGGCCCCGCCCGTCCCGGACGGTCGCGAGCGCGGCGGGCACCCCGTCCGCCCGCACCAGCGCGGTCAGCCCCTGCTGCACGACGTCCGGCGGGGCGGCGGCCGACGCGGCGGACGGCGCCGGCGCCCCGACGGCCGCGGCGGTCGAGAGCAGGAGCGCGAGTGCCATGTGGCGGGTACGCGAACGAGGACGCACGAGTCAACTCCAGGGGAATCGTGGGGAGCAGGAACGCCCCCCGGTCACGACCGCCAGTCTGGTCGCGCACCGATTCACCGACCTCCCCCGATCGAGGGAGCACCGCCGTTCCTCTCCGTCAGGGCCGGCCGGGCTCGACGCTGTCGGGCCCGGCACCCGGAAACCCCGCTCTAGACGAAGATCAGCAGGGGCCAGCCGAGGACCGAGAGCGCGGCCGCCGACCAGCCGACGGCGGCCGCCCGACGGCCGTACTCGACACCCCGGGCCCGCTGGAAGGCGGCGACCGGCGAGGCGATCGCCGCGATCGGCACCGCGACCGCGAGCAGCATCCAGTCCACCCGGCCGAACCCCAGTCCGCCCAGGAGGACGAAGAATCCCGCGAACACCGCCGCCGGCCCGAGCACGCACCCGGCAGCGACGGTGGCGGCCCGGAAGCCGTTCGGGCGGGCGCAGACGAGCGCCACCGCGCACGGCACGAAGCAGGCGGTCGCGACCACGTGGGCGATCGAGAGGCGGAAGCCCAGCCTCGCGGCGACCAACGCCAGCGGCCACGCGAACACCGCCATCGCCGCCCCGACGAGACCTCGGGCGCTCGCAGGCACCGCCCCCATGACCTTCCCCTCCCCGCCGGGCTGTTTTTGAACACGTTCAACCTAGCAAGGGGTCGGGATGCCAAGGGAATCGGAGACACTCGGCGACTCGCGCCGTCTCGACGGGCCCCACCCCCACGGCTACGCCGGACGCGGGCGCGCGTCCGTGCGCGGGAGTTGGTCGAGGTGCTCGCGGGCCCAGGCGCAGGCCACGTTCATCGGGCCGAGCAGCGAACGCCCCAGCTCGGTGAGGGCGTACTCGACCCGGGGCGGGTTCTCGTCGTACGCGGTCCGGGTGAGCCAGCCGTCGCGTTCCATCGCGCGCAGCGTCTCGGTCAGCACCTTCGGCGTGACACCCCGGAGCGGCGCCTTCAACTCGGTGAACCGGCGGGGGCCGTCCTCGAGGCACCGGAGGACCAGGCCGGCCCACTTGTCGCCGACCCGGATGGGCATCCGGTGGCTGCAGTGCGGGTCGAACGCGTCGGCGTCCAGGCGGGCGGTCATGGCTCCACGATAGGGCCGGTTCCGTTGAAGTAACCGGCCACCTCCGGCTTACCGTCCTCGGACATCGGGCCCGAACGGGCCCACCAGGGAGGAACCATGAGCAGGATCGTGATCTTCGGCGCGGGCGGACGCGTGGGGCGGGCGGCCGTGGCCGAAGCGGTGCGGCGGGGGCACACGGTGACGGCGGTGGTGCGGGACCCCGGGAAGTACCGGGACCTCGGCGCGTCGGAGGCGGTGACGGTGGTGCGCGGCGACGCGACGGACGCCGGGTCGGTGGCCACGGCCGCCGCCGGGCACGACGCGGCCGTGAACGCCTCGGTGCGACTGGACCTGCCCGCCGAGGAGTACTTCACCGCAACCGCGCGGGCGCTGGTCGAAGGGCTCGGGCGGGCCGGGGTGGGACGGCTCCTGGTGCTGGGCATCGCGACCACGCTGGAGGTCTCGCCGGGCGTGCGGGTGATGGACGACCCGGGGTTCCCGGAGGAGTACCGGGTGTTCTCCCGGGGCCACGTCGCGGAGTTCGAGTTCCTGCGGACCGCCGCGACGGCGCTCGACTGGCTGATGGTCGTCCCCCCGATGGACCTGACCGCGGAGGCCGAGGCCACCGGGCACTACCGCGACGCCGTCGGCGCGGTCGTCGGGCAGGGCCGGATCTCGCACGCGGACCTGGCGGTGGCGCTGCTGGACGAGATCGAGACGCCTCGGCACCACGGGGTGCAGTGGGCGGTCTCGCACTGAGGCCCCCACCCGGGCGCCCGACGGCTGCCGCCAGCACCCGAGCGCACAACCGCCGCCCCCACCCGGACCCGGCGAAGAACCGCCGGTGACACCCCGCACGTTCCTCCGAACCGCACCCCGCGAACGCCGCACCACCCGGAGGACACCGTGCCCCCGCTCAACGACTTCGCCATCTGGGCGCCACTGCTGACACTCCTGCGGGCCGAACACGCCGACCGGGCGTCCGGGCGGCGATGTTCGCGGCGGACGTCTCGCCGTCCGTCGACCCGGCCCTGCTGGAGCGGACGCTCCGCGAGCGGCTGCCGGAGGCCGTCGGCGCGACCGAGGAGGAGATCTCCGCCGCCGAGCAGCGGCTCGGCGTCGCCCTGCCCGAGGAGCTCAAGGCGCTCTACCGCGCGACCAGGGTGAGCCCGGCCGGGCCGGACGGCTCCGGGGACTGGGAGGCCGACTTCGCCGAACTGGAGGCCACCGGGCACGCCGTCGGCTGCGAACTCACCTCCCTGGACCGGCTGTTCGTCGCCGACGCGACCACCCGGCCGTGCCCGTGGGAGTACGCGGCGACCGGGGCGGTCGCCACCCCGCCCGACGCCGCCGTCCAGGGCCCGGTCGGCTCGCCCGGCCGGATCGCCTTCGGCAGCAACGGCGGTGACCACTTCGCCGCCGCCCACCCCGACCTGGAGGTCGTGGAGGTGTTCCGCCGCAGCGGCGCGCCCCTCAGCCTCGCCCCCGTCGCCGGGCTGCCGCGGCTCCGCACCCTCACCGCCCACCCCGGCACGCCGGCCGACCCGCTGGAGGTCACCGCCCTGACCGGACTGGAGCACCTGGGGCTCGGGCCCGACGAGTGGCGCGTCCTGCTCGACGCGGGGGCGGTCCCGACCGGACTGTCCGCCGGTCCCCCGCACCACTGTCGAGGGTCACCCCACCCCCGGCAGCGGCCCGAGGTGACACACCCCTCCCACCGCCCGCACCGGAAAAAGCAGTTGGTCCGGTCACGTCACGAGTTCGACAATCGCCGGATGACCGATGACCAGAACGTGATCAACCGGCGCCGCGCGGCCCGTACCACCTGCCGGCGCTTCCTCTCCGGCGACCGCCTCCTCAGCATCCGCGAGCGCCTCGCCCAACTCGCCGCCCTGGACGGCCTGGACGTCTCCCCCGACTTCTACGGCGGCGACGGGCCGGTGCGGCAGCTGGAGGAGCGGACCGCCGCGCTGCTCGGCAAGGAGGACGCGGTCTTCTTCCCCACCGGGACGATGGCCCAGCAGGTCGCCCTCCGGTACCACGCCGAGCGCACCGGCAACCCGGCGGTGGCGCTGCACCCGCTCAGCCACATCGAGCGCCACGAGCGCCATGCCCACACCCAGCTCACCGGCCTGCGCGGCCTGTGGCCCACCACCGCGCAGCGCCAGCCGACGCCCGAGGAACTCGCCGCGCTGGGCGAGCCGTTCGGCACCCTGACGGTCGAGCTCCCGCTGCGCGACCCGGGCTACCTCCTCCCCACCTGGGACGAGCTGACCGCCCTGGTCGGCGCGGCCCGCGAGGCCGGCGCCCGGGTGCACTTCGACGGTGCGCGGCTCTGGAACACCACGGTCCACTTCGACCGGCCGCTCGACGAGATCGCCGCCCTCGCCGACAGCGTCTACGTGTCCTACTACAAGGACCTCGGCGGGATCAGCGGCGCCGCCCTCGCCGGTGACCGGGCCCTCACCGCCCACGCCCGCACCTGGCGCCACCGCTACGGCGGCCAGCTCTTCCAGCAGTGGCCGGCCGCCCTCGCCGCCCTGCACGGCCTGGACACCGTCCTGCCCCGCATCCCCGGCCACATCCGCCACGCCGCGACCACCCTCACCCCCGCCCTGGCCGCCCTCCCCGGCGCCCGCCTCCACCCCGAGGTGCCGCCCACCCACGAGTTCCAGCTCTGGCTGCCCCACTCCGCCGAGGCCCTCAACGCCGCCCACCTGGCCCTGGCCGAGGAGGAGGGCATCTGGTTCGTCTCCTACTGGGAGGACGCCGCCCCCGGTCTCGCCATGGCCGAGGTCAGCCTCGGCGAACCGGCGCGGGACTGGACGGCGGAGCAGGTGACCGAGGTCGGCCTGCGCTTCCTGGAGCTGGCCGCCGAGGGCTGACCCAGGGAGACCGCCGCGGGCCGCCGTGAACCGCCGCAGGCCGCGCGAGCCACCGTGAGCCGCGCGGGCCGCCGTGAGCCGTGTGAGTCGCCGTCAAACGGTTCGCGACACGGACCCCTTTATGTCAGACTGACGATATGAGCGAGATGCACGTGGGGGCGCTGGCCGCCGTTCGCAGCCGCGAGGAGTTGGCCGCGGTGATGGCCGACGGGGTGCGGCCGAAGTGGGTGATGTTCTGGGGACACACCGAACGCAAGGGCGGCGGGACGCGGCAGGAGTGCCTGAGCCAGTGGTGGCCCGGAGAGTTCACCGTCGACGGGGTCACGTACGCCTCCGCCGAGCACTGGATGATGGCCGGCAAGGCCCGGATGTTCGGCGACGAGGAGATCGTGCGGCGGGTGCTGGCCGCCCGCACGCCCGCCGAGGCGAAGAAGCTGGGCCGGCTGGTCAAGGGCTTCGACGACGAGACCTGGACGGCCGGCCGGTTCGAGCTGGTGGTGGCGGGCAACGTCGCGAAGTTCGGGCAGGACGAGGCGCTGCGCGACTACCTGCTGGGCACGGGTGACCGGGTGCTGGTCGAGGCCAGCCCGCTGGACCGGATCTGGGGCATCGGGCTCGCCGCCGACGACATCCGGGCCCAACAGCCCACCGAATGGCGCGGGTTGAACCTGCTCGGCTTCGCACTGATGGAGGCGCGGACGCGACTGGCCGGATGAGCGGGGTCGCTCCGCTGCTGGACGGGACGGTGGTGGCCTCGGCCGCCGCCGCCCTGTTCGTCACCCCGGGGGTGCTGCGGCGAACGGCCCCGGCCCGGCGGAGCGGCCGCCCGCTCGGTCCGGAGCCGGTGCTGGCGGCCGTCGTCGCGCTCCTCTACCTCAACCAGGTCCTCGTCGCGGTCTACGTGAACCGGGTGCACCACGGGGACGTCTCCTTCATCGCCCGCCACCTGCCGCCCGGCTGGTTCGACGTGCCCCGGCTGGACGCCCTCGCCGCCCGCTTCCCGGCCCCGGAGCTGCTGGCCCCGTCGGTGCTCCGGGTGCCGGCGCTGCTCGAACTGCCGCTGGTGCTGCTGGCGTTCGTCGCCGTCGTCCGCCGACTGGACCGCGCGCTGTACGTCCGGCTGGCCCGCTCGCCGCTGGTCCCGCTCGCCGCCGCCTCGTACACGGCGGCGTTCTGCGCGGTGGAGTGGAGCCTGCGGAACCCGTACACCCTGGACGACCTCGTCCTGCGCACGATCGCGGCCTGCCTCACGCCTCCGCTGATCGCCCGGCTGGCCCGGCGCGAGCCCGAGGCCGAGCCCGGAACCAAGACCGGAGCCAAAGCCGAACCCGAGCCCGCCCGCAGCCTGTTCCGCTTCGCGCTCGACCTGTGGGCGTACGGCCAGCTGATGCTGGTGCTGTACGACACCGCGCTGCTCTACAACCTCGCCCGGCTCGGCGACCACCTCGCCTCCGCCGCACTCGCGGTGGCGGTGCTCGTCGCCACCCGCACCGTCCCGGCCCGGCCCCGGCCACCGCACCGACGGCCCGGCCCGCACACCGCCGCCCTCGCCGGGACGATCGGCCGGGCGCTCGCACTGTTCCTCGTCCCGGCACTCTCGATCCGCTACGCGGAGACCTTCGGCACGCCCGAACTCGCCGCCCTGGCCGGACTCCTGGTGATCGGGGCGGCGGCCCGCCGGGACGCGCTCCACCTCCTGCTGCCCGCTCTGGCGGGCGCGGCGGTCGGGTACGCCGTCGCGGCCCTCGCTCCCGGCCCGTACTACGAGGCGACCCTCCTACGGAGCGCGACCGGCGCACTTCTCGCAACGACCGCCGTTTGCGCGCTCCTTGACACCACTCGGACACGACTGGTCGTGCGCTCTTAACTCCTCAGCCACATACTGACGTCAATATGTCACGCAGTCAGGGTCTGGATGGACGGGGTGGGGCGATCATGCGCATGCGGCCGACGGCACAATCCGCGGGCCGGCAGCCGGGGGGCGAGCAACAGGCCGCCGAACTCCGCGCGGAGCTGGACGAGTTACTCCGCGCGAGCCGCTACGCGAGTCAACGCGAGCGGCGTCTGAACGAGGCGGTCCGAGGCACCCCGGGACGCCAGCACCCGGACGGGGAGCTGCTGCGGCAGCTCGCCCAGGCCCGCACCCTCCGCGAGGGCCTGGCCGCCCGGTGCCTCCAACTCAGCGACCAGCTGGAGGCGTTGGAGAGCCGGATCAGACACCAGCAGCAGCCACCCCCACCGCAGCCGCAGCCTCACCAACAGCACCAACAGCACCAACAACACCAACAGCCGTACCAACAACAGCAGCAGTCCCCGCCACCGCCCGTCCGCCCCGACCTCGGCGCCCTCACCGAGCGGATCACCGCCCTCCACCGGTCCGGCTCCCTCGCCGAGGCCACCGAGGTGATCGACGCGGCCGCCGCCCGGCTCGCTCCCTCCGACGCCGCGCTGCTGGTCGGCAAGCTGGTCCGGTACGGCCCGGCCGGCGCCTCGCTCCACCTCGCCCGCCGCATCGCCCGGTCCGCCCCCGAACACTCCGTCGCCGTGCTCGTCGACCTGCGCGACCTGGGCCTGGCCGAGGAGGCGGCCGAGGTGTTCCACGCCTTCTGGGGCTACCCTGCGGTCTCCCTGCCCGGCCTGCTCTCCGCGCTGGACCGGGCCGGACTCGCCGCCGACAGCGCGACGCTGCTCTGGGAGTGGGGCTCGGCACCGGTGCCCGAGCTGACCTCGCTGGCCGCCTGCCTCCAGCAGCACGGCCGGACCGACGACGTCCGGACCCTGCTGCGCCAGGCCGCCGGCCGCCCCACCGCCGACCTCGCCGAGCTCGCGGCCGGCCTGCCGCCCGCGCTCGGCACCCTCCTGCTGAACGAACTGGCCCTGCTGCGCCCGCCCGCCGAGGTGGTCCGGCTGGCCGCCGCCCTGGACGGCGCGGGCCGCTCCGGGCTGTACGCGCAGCTGCTGACCGCCCTGCTCGCCGACGAGGTCCGCCACCGCACCGCCCTCGCCGCCCTGCGCGCCGCCGGCCTCCCGACCCGCCCGCCCACGGCCCCGCGCTCCCGCTGGGGCCGCCGGTAGCGGCAGCTGCCCGAACAGGGCGGCAGCCCCCGAACAGCGAGGAGCCCCCGTCCGCCCCACCAGGGCGGACGAGGGCTCCGAGCCGGGGCCTGCTAGCAGCCGATCAGCCGCGCGCCCAGGTACGCCTTGACCTGGTCCAGCGACACGCGCTCCTGCGACATGGTGTCGCGGTCGCGGACGGTCACCGCGTTGTCCTCGAGGGTGTCGAAGTCGACCGTGACGCAGAACGGCGTGCCGATCTCGTCCTGGCGGCGGTAGCGCTTGCCGATCGCGCCGGCGTCGTCGAACTCGACGTTCCACGCGGTGCGCAGGTCGGCCGCCAGGCCGCGGGCCTTCGGGGACAGCTCGGCGTTGCGCGACAGCGGCAGGACGGCGACCTTGACCGGGGCCAGGCGCGGGTCGAGCCGCATGCCGACGCGCTTCTCCATGACGCCCTTGGCGTTCGGCGCCTCGTCCTCGAAGTAGGCGTCGATCAGGAAGGCCAGCATGGCGCGGTTGAGGCCCGCCGCCGGCTCGATGACGTACGGGAAGTACCGCTCGCCGGACTCCTGGTCGAAGTACTTCAGGTCCTGGCCGGAGGCCTCGCTGTGCACCCGCAGGTCGTAGTCGGTGCGGTTGGCGACGCCCTCGAGCTCGGAGAACTCGCTGCCACCGAAGTTGAAGCGGTACTCGATGTCCACCGTGCGCTTGGCGTAGTGGGAGAGCTTCTCCTTCGGGTGCTCGAAGAAGCGCATGTTCTCGGTGCGCAGGCCGAGGCCGACGTACCAGTCCCAGCGCTGCTGGAGCCAGTACTCGTGCCACTGCTCGTCCTCGCCCGGCTTGACGAAGAACTCCATCTCCATCTGCTCGAACTCGCGGGTGCGGAAGATGAAGTTGCCGGGGGTGATCTCGTTGCGGAAGCTCTTGCCGGTCTGGGCGATGCCGAACGGCGGCTTCTTGCGCGAGGTGGTCTGGACGGCCTTGAAGTTGGTGAAGATGCCCTGGGCGGTCTCCGGACGCAGGAAGGCCAGGCCGCTCGCCTCCTCGGTGACGCCGAGGTGGGTCTTCAGCATGCCCGAGAAGTCCTTGGGCTCGGTGAACTGGCCCTTGGTGCCGCAGTCGGGGCAGTTGACGTCCTTGAGGCCGTTCGGCGGCGGGAAGCCGTGCTTGGCCTCGTACTTCTCCTCCAGGTGGTCGGCCCGGTGGCGCTTGTGGCAGGAGAGGCACTCGGTCAGCGGGTCGTTGAAGGTGGCGACGTGGCCGGAGGCCTCCCACACCTCGCGGGCGAGGATCACCGACGAGTCGAGTCCGACGACGTCCTCACGGGCCTGGACCATCGCGCGCCACCACTGGCGCTTGATGTTCTCCTTGAGCTCGACACCCAGCGGCCCGTAGTCCCAGGCGGCACGCGTGCCGCCGTAGATCTCGCTGCAGGGGTAGACGAAGCCACGGCGCTTGCTCAGGCTGACGATCGTGTCGATCTTGTCGGCGGCCACAGTGCTCTCTTCAGTACGTACGGCACGGTCAGGGCACGGCTGGTTGCGCGTACCCGAATACCTCAGGTTACCGGCCATACGGGTACGTGATTCAAATCGGTATCGTCCGGCCGCCCCCGGCCTCCGCCACCCGCTGTTCACCCACCCGAGTGAGTTGACAATCATTTCCATATAAGCTGAGAATGATTGTCATGATGATCGGACGACGTACCCGCACCTCCATAGCTCTCGCCGCCACCGCCCTCACCGGCTCCCTCGTCCTCACCGCCTGCGGCGGCGGCAGCAACAGCAGCGCGGACGGCGTCAGCGGCAAGCTCAAGGTCGTCGCCTCCTTCTACCCGATGGAGTTCCTGGCCCAGCAGATCGGCAAGGACCACGTCGCGGTCACCGACCTCACCGCGGCCGGCGTCGAGCCCCACGACCTGGAGCTCACCGCCAAGCAGGTCGGCACCGTCCAGAAGGCCGACGCGATCGTCTACCTCAAGGGCCTCCAGCCCACCGTCGACCAGGCCGTCGCCCAGTCGGCCAGCAAGCACAAGGTCGACGCCACCGCCGCCAGCCCGCTGGTCGACCACCACCTCGACGAGGGCACCGAGGCCGGGGAGTCCGGCGGGGCCGACGGCCACAAGCACGAGGAGCCGGCCGGCGACCCGCACATCTGGCTCGACCCGACCCGCTACGCGGCGGTCGCCAGGAGCGTCGGCGACGAGTTCGCCAAGGCCGACCCGGCCCACGCCGAGGACTACCGGAAGAACACCGACGAGCTGGTCACCAGGCTCACCGCGCTCGACCAGGAGTTCCGGGCCGGGCTCAAGGACGCCAGGACGCGCACCTTCGTCACCAGCCACGCCGCCTTCGGCTACCTCGCCGAGCACTACGGCCTCACCCAGGTCGCCATCAACGGCGTCGACCCGGAGTCCGAGCCCACCCCGGCCCGCCTCGCCGCGGTGCAGAAGGCCGCCAAGGACAACGGCGCCACCACGGTCTTCTTCGAGACCCTGGCCAGCCCCAAGCTCGCCGACACCGTCGCCAAGGACCTCGGCCTGAAGACCGCCGTCCTGGACCCGCTGGAGGGCGTCAAGGACCCGGCCAAGGACGACTACCTGACCGTCATGAAGCAGAACCTGGCCAACCTCCAGGCCGCCCTCGGCGCCCCGGCCGCCCCCGCCGGGACCGCCGCGACCGACGCCGCCGCCCCCGCCCCCGCGAGCTGACGGGACCGAGCACCATGACCGACCCGATACCCCCGGCCGTCCACCTCCGTGACGCCGTCGCCTCGCGCGGCGGCCGGCCGGTGCTGCGCGGCGTCGACCTCACCGTCCGGCCCGGCGAGGTGGTCGCCCTGCTCGGCGCCAACGGCTCCGGCAAGTCGACCACCGTCAAGGCCGTGATCGGCTCCGTCCCGCTGGAGCGCGGCGCCCTGGAGCTGTTCGGCACCCCGTACCGCTCCTTCCGCGCCTGGCACCGGATCGGGTACGTCCCGCAGCGGACCACCGCCGCCTCCGGCGTCCCCGCCACCGTCCGCGAGGTGGTCTCCACCGGACGGCTGCCGCAGCACCGGCTGCTGCCCTTCCGCCGCAGGGACCGCGAGGCGGTGGACCGCGCGCTGGCCGCGGTCGGCATGCTGGAGCGGGCCGGGGACGGCGTGGCCGACCTGTCCGGCGGCCAGCAGCAGCGGGTGCTGATCGCCCGCGCCCTGGTCGGCTCCCCCGACCTGCTGATCATGGACGAGCCGATGGCCGGCGTGGACGCCGCCAGCCAGCAGGTGCTCGCCGACACCCTGCGCGCCGAGGTCGGCCGCGGCGCCGCCGTCCTCCTCGTGCTGCACGAACTCGGGCCGCTGGAGCCGCTGATCGACCGCGCCGTGGTGCTGCGGGACGGCTGCGTCGCCCACGACGGCCCGCCGGTGCCCAACACCGGCCTGCACGCGCTGCCCGGCCACGACCACGTCCACCCGCACGCCGACCTGACCCCGCCGAGGCTGCTCGCATGACCGCGCTGACCGAGATGTTCTCCTACGACTTCATGCAGCGCGCCCTGCTCGCCGCCGTCCTGGTCGGGACCACCGCCCCGGCCGTCGGCATCTACCTGGTGCAGCGCCGCCAGGCGCTGATGGGCGACGGCATGGGCCACGTCGCGATGACCGGCGTCGGCCTCGGCTTCATCTTCCAGACCAGCCCGGTCTGGATGGCCGTGCTGGTCTGCGTGCTCGGCGCCGTCACCATGGAGCTGGTCCGCTCGCGCGGCAACCAGCGCGGCGACATCGCCCTCGCGATGCTCTTCTACGGCGGCATGGCCTGCGGCAAGCTGCTGGTCTCGCTCTCCGCCCAGGCCGGGGCCGGCTCGCTGGAGAGCTACCTGTGGGGCTCGATCCTCACCGTCGCCCCCGCCGACCTGGTCGCCATCGGGGTGCTCGGCGCGGTGGTCCTCGCGGTCACCGTCGGGCTGCGCCGCCAGCTGTTCGCGATCTGCCAGGACGAGGACTTCGCCCGGGTCACCGGTCTGCCGGTGCGCACCCTCAACCTGCTGCTCGCGGTGATGGCCGCGGTCACCGTCACGGTCGCCATGCGGGTGGTCGGGCTGCTGCTGGTCAGCGCGCTGATGGTGGTCCCGGTGGTCGCCGCCCAGCAGCTCACCCGGTCCTTCGCCGCCACCCAGGCCGCCTCGATCGCGCTCGGCGTGATCGTCTCGCTGGCCGGCGTCACCGGCTCCTACCACCTCGACGTGCCCTCCGGCCCGGCCATCGTGCTGTTCGCCATCGCGGTCTTCGCGGTGTTCAGCCTGCTCGCCGCCCCGCTCGCCCGGCGGCGCCACCGCGGCGCCGGCGAGCACGGACCGCGGGTCTGCGACGTCGAACTGCCGGGGCAGGCCGCCGGGCCGTCCGACCCGACCACCCCTGAGCGACGGGCGGGGCTGGCACAATGATGTGCGAGACGCCCACGACCCCAGGAGGACCCACGGTGACCACCGCAGGCCCGTCGCCGCGCGCCCGCTCGACCCGGCAGCGTGCCGCCGTCTCGGCGGCCCTGGACGAGATCGCGGACTTCCGCAGCGCCCAGGAGCTCCACGACCTGCTCAAGCACCGCGGGGACTCCGTCGGTCTGACCACGGTCTACCGCACGCTCCAGTCGCTCGCGGACGCCGGCGAGGTGGACGTGCTGCGCACGGCCGACGGCGAGGCCGTCTACCGCCGGTGCAGCAGCGGGCACCACCACCACCTGGTCTGCCGGCACTGCGGCGCGACCGTCGAGGTGGAGGGCCCCGCGGTGGAGCGCTGGGCCAACTCGGTCGCCGCCGAGCACGGCTTCAGCGACATCGCGCACACCCTGGAGATCTTCGGGACCTGCGCGGAGTGCGCCGGCAAGGCCTGAACGACGGCGAAGGGCCCGTGGGACGTTCTCCCACGGGCCCTTCGCCGTACGGCCTCAGCGCTGCGCCGGCACCGGTGCGCCGACCTCGTTCGGGATCGCCCCGCCGAAGCGCCGGTCGCGCCGCGCGTACTGCTCGCAGGCGCGCCACAGGTCCCGGCGGTCGAAGTCCGGCCAGAGCACGTCCTGGAACACGAACTCGGCGTAAGCCGACTGCCAGAGCAGGAAGTTGGAGGTGCGCTGCTCGCCGCTGGGGCGCAGGAACAGGTCCACGTCCGGCATGTCCGGGTGGTACATGTACTTGGCCAGGGTCTTCTCGTTGACCTTCTTCGGGTCGAGCCGGCCGGCCGCGACGTCCCGGGCGATCGCCTGCGCCGCATCGGCGAGTTCGGCCCGGCCGCCGTAGTTGACGCACATGTAGAGGGTGACGGCGTCGTTGCCCTTGGTCTGCTCCTCGGCGACCTGGAGCTCCTGGACGACGCTCTTCCACAGCTTGGGCATCCGGCCCGCCCAGCGGATCCGCACGCCCATCGCGTCCATCTCGTCGCGGCGGCGGGCGATGACGTCCCGGTTGAAGTTCATCAGGAACTTCACCTCGTCGGGCGAGCGCTTCCAGTTCTCGGTGGAGAACGCGTACAGCGAGATGTTCTTGACCCCGAGCTCGATGGCGCCCTTGAGGACGTCCAGCACCACGGACTCGCCGACCTTGTGCCCCTCGGTGCGGGGCAGCCCGCGCTCCTTGGCCCAACGGCCGTTGCCGTCCATCACGATGGCGACGTGGCCGGGGACCAGCTCGCCGGGGATCTTCGGGGGCTGTGCACCGCTGGGGTGCGGGGTCGGGGGGACGTACGTCCTCTGCTTGCCGCCGCCGAAGAGCCGTCGCGCTGCCATGTGCTCACTTCTCCACGTATCTCATCGAGCGGATGCCCCGCTCCAGGTGCCACTGCAGATAGGCCGCGACCAGGCCGCTGCCCTCCCGCCAGTACCGCGGCTCGCAGGCGTCGGCCGTCCGCCAGTCCCCTGACAGCAGCGCCCCGAGCAGTACCAGTGTCTCAGGGGAGGGTACGGCACATCCGGGCACTCGGCAGTCCCCGCAGAGCACCCCGCCCGCGGGGAGGGAGAAGAAACGGTTCGGCCCCTCCAGGCCGCACTTGGCGCAGTCGGTGAAGCTCGCGCCGTACCCGTTCACCGCGAGCGAGCGCAGCAGGAAGGCGTCCAGCACCAGGTGCGACTCGTGCAGCCCGGCCGCCAGCGTGCGCAGCCCGCCGACCAGCAGCAGGTACTGCTGGACGGCCGGTTCGCCCTCGTTCTCGGCGAACCGCTCGGCGGTCTCCAGCATCGCGGTGCCGGCCGTGTAGCGGCCGTAGTCGGTGACGATCGAACCGCCGTACGGCGCGATGGTCTCCACCTGGGTGCAGAGCGGCAATCCGCGGCCGACCAGCTCACTCCCGCGGCTGAAGAACTGCACGTCCACGTGCGAGAACGGCTCCAGGCGGGCGCCGAACTTGGACTTGGTCTTCCGCACCCCGCGCGCGACCGCCCGCACCTTGCCGTGCTGGCGGGTCAGCAGGGTGATGATCCGATCGGCCTCGCCGAGCTTCTGCGCCCGCAGCACGACGCCGTCGTCCCGGAAAAGACTCATGGGGACCATTGTCCCCCACCCGCCCGGGGCTCCGGACAGCCGTGTTGCCCGCACCGGAGGCCGTGGGGGAGGCCCACAGCGGTGCGGGTCACGGCGGGCCCGAGGTGGGGTGCAGGCCCGTTTGTGGGGGATTCGAAAGGTCTACGGGGAGCCGGGGACGGGGTGCGGGACCAAGGATCGGGAACGGGATCGGGACGGGAACGGCTACTTGTACGGCGCCCTGGTCGCCGCCTCCAGCAGCGCGCCGACCCGGGACTGCGGCAGGTCCAGGCAGCGCCCGACCGCGGTCAGCGCCTCGCGCTCCTGCGGCAGGTAGCGCCCGTCCGCCAGCGCGATGGCCGCGCCCTGCAGCAGCAGCCGCTCGCGGCCCTGGTGGGCCAGGTGCGGGGTGAGCGGCTCGAGCACCGCGTGCAGTTCGACGGCCAGCCCGCCGGACATCCCGTGGGCGTCGTAGAGTTCGCCGCCGAGCCCGGAGAGCGCGGCCAGCGCCGCCAGCACCTGGGCCTCGCCGCAGTCCTCGAACCCGGCCTCGCGCACCGCCGCGCAGGCCGCGTCGCGGGCCGCCCGGTGGGCGGTGCCGCCGGCCGCGAGCAGCGCCAGCGCGATGGTGTACTGGGCGTCCCGCAGCATCGCGCCGAGGCGCACGCTGGTGGGCTGCTCCAGGCTCTCGACGCCGTACCTGCCGTGGCAGCCGGTGCACTGCACGCTGCCGATCACCGGGCCGAGCGGGACCACCGGGGTCCCCAGCAGCCGCAGCCACCGCCGGCCGTGCTGCCGGCGGTAGTTGCGGTCCCCGCCGCAGCCCGGGCAGAAGAAGTCACCGAGAACGTCAGTCCGCCACCGCGGGCGAACACCCCACAACCTGGTCACGGCGCCACTCCCCAGACATGGCAGGCGGCCTGCTCGACGATGGGCAGGTCACGCGACCGGACACCGAGCCGTCCCACCGACCCGGCCTTCCGGTGGATCGATGTTGCCACGGTTACCGGCACGTGTCAGTACCTCGAACGGCTTCCGATTCGAAAAAATGTGGCGCAGGCCACAGCGGCGGGTGGACGCGGCGAAGGGCCGTCCCCCGGGACGGCCCTTCGCACACCACCCGTTCGAATTAGGCGCGCTGCGATCGGTTGACGGCGCTGATCATCGCCTTCAGCGAGGCCAGCACGGTGTTGCCGTCGATGCCCACGCCCCACAGCACCTTGCCGTCCACCGCGCACTCCACGTACGCGGCGGCCTGGGCGTCGCCGCCCTCGCTCAGCGCGTGCTCGGCGTAGTCCAGGACGCGCACGTCCACGCCGATCCGGCCCAGCGCGTCGGCGAAGGCCGAGACCGGACCGTTGCCGGCACCGGTCAGGGTCACCGGGACGCCGTCCACCAGGGCCTCGGCGGTCAGCGCGTCCCGACCGTCCTCGGTGGTCAGGGTGCGCGAACCGCTCAGCGAGATCCGGCCCCACGGGTTGTCGGTGGTCGGCAGGTACTCGTCCTCGAAGACCCGCCAGATCTCGGCCGGGCTGACCTCGCCGCCCTCGGCGTCGGTCTTGGCCTGGATGATCCGGGAGAACTCGATCTGCATCCGGCGCGGCAGGTCCAGCTTGTGGTCGTTCTTCAGCACGTACGCCACGCCGCCCTTGCCGGACTGGCTGTTGACCCGGATGACCGCCTCGTAGGTGCGGCCGACGTCCTTCGGGTCGATCGGCAGGTACGGCACGCCCCAGGTGTGCTCCTCCACCGGCACGCCCGCGGCCGCGGCGTCCGCCTCCAGGACGTCGAAGCCCTTCTTGATGGCGTCCTGGTGCGAGCCGGAGAAGGAGGTGTACACCAGGTCGCCGGCGTACGGGTGGCGCGGGTGCACCTCCATCTGGTTGCAGTACTCGGCGGTGCGGCGCACCTCGTCGATGTCGGAGAAGTCGATCTGCGGGTCGATGCCCTGCGAGAACAGGTTCATCCCCAGCGTCACCAGGTCGACGTTGCCGGTCCGCTCGCCCTGCCCGAACAGGCAGCCCTCGATGCGGTCGGCGCCCGCCATGTAGGACAGCTCGGCGGAGGCGACGGCGGTGCCGCGGTCGTTGTGCGGGTGCACCGACAGGCAGACGAACTCGCGGCGGGACAGGTGGCGCGACATCCACTCGAACTGGTCGGCCTGGACGTTCGGGGTGGCCCGCTCGACGGTGGCGGGCAGGTTCAGGATGATCTCGCGGCCCTCGCCAGGCTGCCAGACGTCCATGACCGCCTCGCAGACCTCCAGCGCGAAGTCCAGCTCGGTGTCAACGAAGATCTCCGGCGAGTACTGGTAGCCGAAGACGGTGTCGTCGCCCAGCAGCTTCTCCGCGTACTCCATCACCAGCCGGGTGCCCTCGGTGGCGATCGCCTTGGTGGCCGCCCTGTCGTTGCGGAACACCACCCGGCGGAACAGCGGCGCGGTCGCGTTGTACAGGTGGACGGTCGCCCGCGGGGCGCCGACCAGCGACTCCACGGTCTTCTCGATCAGCTCCTCGCGGGCCTGCGTCAGCACCGAGATGGTAACGTCCTCGGGGATCGCCCCCTCCTCGATCAGCGACCGTACGAAGGCGTGGTCGGTGGCCCCGGAGGAGGGGAAGCCGACCTCGATCTCCTTGTAGCCCATCGCCACCAGCAGGTCGAACATCTTGCGCTTGCGGGCCGGCGACATCGGGTCGATCAGCGCCTGGTTGCCGTCCCGCAGGTCGGTGGAGAGCCAGCGCGGCGCCTTGGTGATCACCTTGTCCGGCCAGGTGCGGTCCGGCAGGTCGACGGTGCCGAACGGCAGGTAGCGCCCGTACCGCATGCCCGACGGCCGCTGGCGCACCGAGGCGGCGGTGATCGGGGTGGGGCGGTCCACGAAGGGACGGCCGGCGGGGGCGGACGCGGCGGAGTTCTGCTCGGTCATGGAGGTGACTCGGCTTCCTGTGATGCGTGGTGCGGGCGGGTCGGGGGTGGTCAACACCTGGTCAACACCGACTGGCCGGCCTCTGCTGCCGCTCGCGATACGCCGTTGGATCGCCGATTGCGCACAGCTCGTTCCCCGCGGCGAGGGTGCCGGCCCCAGTGGACTACAGGCCCTCGACGCGGCAGCTAAGAAGAAGCAGCCCGTTGCGCATGATGGCCCCAGCGTAACCCAGCGCCGCGCGCCCCCGAAGTGATCCGACCCACCGTTCCACTCCTTGAGACACCGGCCGCCCCCGCCGGAAGTGGTGACAAGCGGTCACCGAGGCCTCACCCTGGGCCACATGACCGCAGCAGCGCCGTTCTGCACGATCGTCCCCCCGTACGTCCTGGACCACCTCGCCGAGGCCGGTCACGAGCCCGCCGTCCACTCCCTGGCCCTGGACGCCGCGCACCGCGCGGCCCGCCTCTCCCCGCCCCCGCCCGTCGCCTCCGCCCCGGGCCTGAACCGGGTGGTCTACGACGCCGGCCACGGCCAGCGGCTGCCCGGGCGCACCGTGCGCAGGGAGGGCGCGGGCGCGTCCTCCGACAGCTCCGTCAACCACGCCTACGACGGCCTCGGCGCCACCTTCGCGCTCTACGCCGACGTCTTCGGCCGGCACTCGATCGACGACCGGAACCTGCGGCTGGACGCCAGCGTCCACTACGGCCGCGACTACGACAACGCCTTCTGGAACGGCCACCAGATGGTGTTCGGCGACGGCGACGACGTGGTGTTCGGCGACTTCACCGCCTGCATCGACATCATCGGCCACGAACTCGCCCACGGCGTCACCCAGTTCACCGCCGGACTGGACTACCAGGACCAGCCCGGCGCGCTCAACGAGTCGGTCTCCGACGTCTTCGGCTCGCTGGTCAAGCAGTACGCGCTGCGCCAGGCCGCCGCCGACGCCGACTGGCTGATCGGCGCCGGGCTGCTCGCCCCGGGCGTCCAGGGCGTGGCGCTGCGCTCGATGAAGGCGCCCGGCACCGCCTACGACGACCCGCGGCTCGGCAAGGACCCGCAGCCCGCGCACCTGCGGGACTACGTGAACACCTCCCGGGACAACGGCGGGGTGCACATCAACTCCGGCATCCCCAACCACGCGTTCTACCTGCTGGCCACCGCGCTCGGCGGCTCGGCCTGGGAGCGCGCGGGGCGGATCTGGTACGACGCGCTGACCGGGCGCGCGGTGCCCGCCGACGCCGGCTTCGCCGACTTCGCCCGGGCCACCGTGGCCGCCGCCGCGGCCCGTTACCCCGACGACCGGTCGGTCGCGGACACCGTCACGGCCTCCTGGGCGCAGGTCGGGGTCAGCCCGGGGTGAGGGCCTCCCGGGGCCGGCCCGGTACGCCTGAAGGGTGGTTGAGACCGGGTTGAGGCGGGCTTAAGGTCACGGTCCGGGAAAAGCCCGGCAAACCCCCTCGCCGGGTAGCACCATGGACACCATGCGTATCCAGGTGACCCGGACCGGCGGCTTCGCGGGGATCGTCCGCCAGGCGGAGATCGACACCGCCGACCGCACGGACGCCCCGCACGTGCACGCACTCGCCCGCGAGGCCGTGGCGGGCGGGCTGCGCGCGCCCTCGTACGGGGTGCCGGACGGCTTCCACTACGAGATCACCGTCGACGGCCGGTCGGTGTACTGCGCCGACCCGAAGCTCACCGACTCCCAGCGGGAGCTGGTCTCCCTGGTGCTGCGCGAGGGCGCGTAGCACCGGACAGGACCTAGAGCCAGCCGTCGAGGGCCGCCAGGAAGCCCTCGTGGTCGTCCTGGTGGACGTTGTGCCCGGCGCCGGGGACGGTCCGCACCGCGAAGCCGCGGGCGCGCAGCTCCTCGGCGTCCCCGGCCCGCACCACGGTGCTGCCGTCGGCCCGCACCACCAGCGAGGGCACCGCGGGCGCGGCCGGCAGGTCCGAGCCCTGGGCCGCCAGGGCCACCGCCGTGTCGGCGTCCCAGCGGGTCAGGGTGTCGAGCCTGACGTCGACGTCGGCGGCCTCCCAGCGCGGGTTCGCCGCGGCCACCTGCTCGCGGGGAGCCCGCTGCCGCGCCGCCCAGGCCGTCGGGTCCAGCCCCCACTGGCGGAACCGCCAGGACGGGTCGACGTACACCGCGCGGGCCGGCGCCAGCCGCGCCACCGCGTCCGCCAGGACGATCCCGCCGAGCGAGTGGCCGATCGCCAGCTCCGGCCCGGCCGGCACGGTCTCCAGCAGGTCCTCGGCGTACGCCGCCAGCGGGTAGCGCTCCAGCGGGCCGGCCCCGGTGCCGCGCGGGCTGGCCCCGTGCCCGCGCAGGTCGACGGCGACCACCCGGTAGCCCCGCCCGGCCAGCGCCGGGCCGACCCGCCGCCAGGCGCGGTGGTCGAAGGTGATGCCGTGCACCAGCACCGCCGTCCGCTCCCCGCCGCCCCACTCCCGGGTGTGCAACTCCACCGCGATGTCCCCCTCCTGACGCCCCATGGGCCCGGACCGACGACGAGGGCCCGGTCGGACGCGCAACGTCCGACCGGGCCCCCGGTATTCCCGTGTGGCTGAACTTCCTTGTCAGAAGCCCAGCTTGCGCAGCTGCTTGGGGTCGCGCTGCCAGTCCTTGGCGACCTTGACGTGCAGGTCCAGGTAGACCGGCGTGCCGAGCAGCGCCTCGATGTGCTTGCGGGCGGTGGTGCCGACGTGCTTGAGCCGCGACCCCTTGGCGCCGATCACGATCGCCTTCTGGCTCTGCCGCTCGATGTAGACGTTGGCGTGGATGTCCAACAGCGGGCGGTCCGCCGGGCGGCCCTCGCGCGGCAGCATCTCCTCGACCACCACGGCCAGCGAGTGCGGCAGTTCGTCGCGCACGCCCTCCAGCGCGGCCTCGCGGATCAGCTCGGCGACCATGATCTGCTCGGGCTCGTCGGTGAGGTCGCCCTCCGGGTAGAGCTGGTCGCCCTCCGGCAGCAGCTTGGTGAGCAGGTCGGCGACCAGCTCCACCTGGCCAGCCCCTCTCCCACCACCACCCTTGTTCGAGGGACTGCGTCCCACTGCCTGATCGCCGACGGCGGAGACCGGGATGATCTCGGCCCACTCGAAGCCCAGCTCGACGCCGAGCTGCTGGATCGCGATCAGCTGCTCGGCCAGGCGCTTGGAGTCGACCAGGTCGGTCTTGGTGACGATGGCGACCTTCGGGGTCTTCTTGATCCCGGCGATCTCCTTGGCGATGAACTTGTCGCCGGGGCCGATCTTCTGGTCGGCGGGCAGGCAGAAGCCGATCACGTCGACCTCGGCCCAGGTGGTGCGGACCAGGTCGTTGAGGCGTTCGCCGAGCAGGGTGCGCGGCTTGTGCAGACCGGGGGTGTCGACCAGCACGAGCTGGGCGTCCGGGCGGTGCACGATGCCGCGCACGGTGTGCCGGGTGGTCTGCGGGCGGTCGGAGGTGATCGCGACCTTCGTCCCCACCAGGGCGTTGGTCAGGGTCGACTTGCCCGCGTTGGGCCGGCCGACGAAGCACGCGAACCCGGAGCGGTACGAGGAGGAAGGGGCATTCATGGGCTCCATTCTCCCTGATCACCGGAGCCCCGCCGTCCGGGCCCACCCCTCGGCGCCCCGGAGGGCCCGCTCAGCCCTTCTTGCCGCTCTTCCCGCCCTTGCCGCCGGTGGGGATCAGCGAGAGCACGACCAGCAGCAGCAGGAAGCCGAGCGAGCCGAACAGCCACACCTGCGAGCCGGTCTCCTGCCACTTGCCCAGCCCCATCACGAACAGCAGCAGCCCGGCGAAGAACGCCACCGCCCCCATGCTCCCAGCCCCCTCACCGCGTCCACTCCCCCGGTGAGGTTATCGGCTGGGCCCAGGGCGGCAACACGCCGGGCTGTCCGCCGTACGAGGCCTCCGCGGGCCCCTCAGCGCGCCTCGGCGGACACCCGCAGCGTCCCGTCCGGACCGGCCAGCAGCACCGGCGTCCCGGCCCCGCCCAGGTCCCGCACGGCCGCCAGGTCCGCCTCGGCCGGCTGCTCCGCCTCGCTCACCACGGCCGCCGCCTCCAGCGACCTGGCACCGCTGGCCACCGCCATCGCCACCGCCGTCTGCAGGGCGCTCAGCCGCAGCGACTCCAGCGCGACCGTCCCGGCCACGTAGGTGCGTCCGGTCTCGTCACGCACCGCGGCCCCCTCGGCGACGCCGTTGCGGGCGCGGGCCGAGCGGGCCAGGGTGATGATCTTCTTGTCCTCGGGGTCGAGCTCGACGATGTCACTCATGCCGCCGAGCATAGGCACCCGGTGCTCCTCAATGTCCGACCGGGTGGGTGGGCCCGGGGTTGGGGTTGAGGACCTTCACGAGGGTCTTCGCCGCCCCCGTCGGCCGCGCCTCCTCGCGCTCGACCCGCTCGCGCCAGAACGGGTTGTCGTGCGGCAGGTGGCTGCTCACCCGGCCGTACATCCCGAAGGTCGTCAGGACGATCCCGACGATGAACGCGAACAGCACGTTCGACATCCGGAAGTTGAGGATGTTCGCGTCCGGCCGCCCGAGCACCGTCAGCCCGTAGAAGCCGGACAGGACGAACAGCAGGCCCGCCACCATGTTGAGGTTGGACGCGAAGTTCCCGCCGATCACCGCCCCGACCACCAGGATCGCGCCCACCACGATGGACAGGATGCTCAGCGCCCCGTTGGTCGACAGCCCGGCGATCCGGTCGCCGTGGGTGGCCAGGAAGCCGGGGTGGTCGGCCAGCCCCAGGCACCCGAACACGATCAGGAAGATCCCCCCGAGCCCCGCCCCGATCCGCCACACCAGGGCGAGCCGGCGGTCGACGGGTTTCAGCGTGTCTTGCAGCTTCATGGCGACCTCCAGAGCTCGGCCATGGTCAAGCTGTGCCTAGGGCGCGCCCTAGCTGTAGGGATGGCTCCCCTGCATGTGCGGCGTCTCGTGCATGTAGAGCGAGCCGCACTGCTGGCAGCAGCGCAGCCCGGTGCCCCACTCCTGCTCGGGCCGGGTCTCGGCGTCGTCGGGAATGGTCCGGCCGCAGAGCGCCACCGACAGGTCCTCGTCCCGCACCACGTGCCAGGACTTGACTCCGCCGGCCGCCCCCTGCGGGCCGTACTCCGCGCGAAGTTTGTGCGTCATGCCCTCCATGGTCGCTCGGCGACCGCCCACCCGCTACTCGCCCGCCGGGTCCTCGGCGTCGTCGGTGCCGCGGACGGGGGCGGCGACCACGGAACCGATCCGGTTGCGGCGCCCGGCCGAGGACTCGGCGGTCAGCAGGATGCCGGTCAGGCCGCCGTCGACCGGCTCGGGCAGCGGGATCTCGCAGGAGGAGCCGGGGATCGGCACCCGGCCCAGGTGCTTGGCCAGCAGGCCGCCGACGGTCTCGACGTCCTCGTCCTCCAGCTCGATCCCGAACAGCTCGCCCAGGTCCTCCACCAGCAGCCGGGCGGTGATCCGGTACGAGCCGTCGCCGAGGTCCTCCACCGGGGCGACCTCCCGGTCGTACTCGTCGGTGATCTCCCCGACGATCTCCTCCAGGACGTCCTCGATGGTGACCAGGCCGGCCGTGCCGCCGTACTCGTCGATCACGATCGCCACGTGCGAGCGGCGCTGCTGCATCTCGCGCAGCAGGTCGCCGGCCGGCTTGGAGTCCGGGACGAAGACGGCCGGGCGCATCACCGCGCCGACCTCCTCGGACTCCGCCTCCCGGTTGATGTGGGTGCGCCGCACCAGGTCCTTGAGGTAGACGATGCCGACCACGTCGTCCTCGTTGTCGCCGACCACCGGGATCCGCGAGAAGCCCGAGCGCAGCGCCAGGGTGAGCGCCTGCCGGACGGTCTTGTGCCGCTCGATCATCACCAGGTCGGTGCGCGGCACCATCACCTCGCGCACGATGGTGTCGCCCAGCTCGAAGACCGAGTGCACCATCCGGCGCTCCTCGTCCTCGATCACGTCGTCCTTCTCGGCGAGGTCCACCAGGGCCCGCAGCTCCGCCTCGGAGGCGAACGGACCCTCCCGGTAGCCCTTGCCCGGGGTCAGCGCGTTGCCGAGCAGGATCAGCAGCCGCGGGATCGGGCCGAGCACCGCGGCCAGCGGCAGCAGCACGAAGGAGGCCGCGGTCGCGGTGGTGAGCGGGTGCTGGCGCCCGATCGTGCGCGGCGAGACCCCCACCGCGACGAAGGACACCAGCACCATCACGCCGAACGCCAGCAGCACGGCCTGCCAGGTCGGGCTGACGTTGCGCACGCACACCACGGTGACCAGCACGGCCGCCGCCATCTCGCTGGCCACCCGGATCAGGGTGGCCAGGTTGAGGTAGCGGATCGGGTCGGCGGCGACGGTCAGCAGCCGCGCGGAGCCGCGCCGGCCGCTGCGCACCGCCTCCTCCGCCCGGAACCGGGAGACCCGGGAGATGCCCGCCTCGGCGCACGCGGCCAGCCAGCCGAGCACGACGAGCAGCACGGCACCGAGGATGAAGCTCGTACTCTCACCACTCACAGGGGTTCGGGCTCCGCGCTCAGTGGGTGGTGGGGGCCGGGGAGATGCCGCCGAGGCCGCGGCCCGCCCGCCAGTCGTCCAGGATGCGCTTCTGGAGGGCGAACATCTCCTCCTCTTCCTCCGGCTCCTCGTGGTCGTAGCCGAGGACGTGCAGCACGCCGTGCACGGTGAGCAGCTGCAGCTCCTCGTCCATCGAGTGCTTGGAGGGGGCCGCCTTGCCCTGCTGCTCGGCGACCTCGGGGCAGAGCACGATGTCGCCGAGCAGGCCCTGCGGCAGCTCCTCGCCCTCCTTGCCGGGGCGCAGCTCGTCCATCGGGAAGGACATCACGTCCGTCGGCCCGGGGAGGTCCATCCACTGGATGTGCAGCTCCTCCATCGCCGCTCCGTCCACCAGGATCACGGACAGTTCGGACTGCGGGTGGATCCGCATCTTGTCCAGGGCGAAGCGGGCGACGTCGAGGATGGCTTCCTCGTCGGCGTCCCAACCGGACTCGTTGGCGATGTCGATCGACATGACGGGCTGTGTGCTCAGCTTTCGGTGCGATGGGACTGTCGGGGTGCGCGGGGCGCGGTGGTCTTGCCGGGGCGCCGCTGGGCGGGCTTGCGGGCCGCCGGGGCGGCCTCGTCGGCCTCCTGGCGGGCGTCCCAGCGCTCGTAGGCGTCCACGATCCGGCCGACCAGCTTGTGGCGGACCACGTCGGTGCTGGTGAGGACGGAGAAGTGGATGTCGGGCACGTCGGCCAGGATCTCCTGGACGACCTTGAGGCCGCTGCGGGTGCCGCCCGGGAGGTCGATCTGGCTGGTGTCGCCGGTGACCACCACCCGGGAGTTGAACCCGAGGCGGGTGAGGAACATCTTCATCTGCTCGGGCGAGGTGTTCTGGGCCTCGTCGAGGATGATGAAGGCGTCGTTGAGGGTGCGGCCGCGCATGTACGCGAGCGGGGCGACCTCGATGGTGCCGGCCGCCATCAGGCGCGGGATGGAGTCCGGGTCCATCATGTCGTGCAGGGCGTCGTACAGCGGGCGCAGGTACGGGTCGATCTTCTCGTAGAGGGTGCCGGGCAGGAAGCCCAGCCGCTCCCCCGCCTCGACCGCCGGGCGGGTCAGGATGATCCGGTTGACCTCCTTGGCCTGGAGGGCCTGGACGGCCTTGGCCATCGCCAGGTAGGTCTTGCCGGTGCCCGCCGGGCCGAGGCCGAAGACGATCGTGTGCTTGTCGATCGCCTCGACGTAGCGCTGCTGGTTGAGGGTCTTCGGGCGGATCGTGCGGCCCCGGTTGGACAGGATGTTCGCGGTGAACACCTGGGAGGGCGCCGGGCTGTCCGGGTCCTGCTCCTGGCTGCGGAGCATGGCGATGGAGCGCTCCACGGAGTCCTCCGTCAGGGGCTGGCCGGTGCGCAGCACCAGCATCATCTCGTTGAGGAGCCGCTGCACGAGGGCGACCTCGGCCCGGGCTCCGGTGGCGGTCACCTCGTTGCCGCGCACGTGGATGTCGGCGGCGGGGAAGCCCTGCTCGATCACGCGCAGCAGCGAGTCCGCGGTGCCGAGCAGGGTGACCATCGGGTGCTTCTCGGGGATGACGATCCGGGCGCTGACGCGGCCGTCGTCGGCCGGCTCGGGGCGCGACTGTCCGTTGGTACGGGTCTGCGATGTGTCACTCATAGGTCGGCGCTGGGGCCTGCCTCATCCCATCCGTGTCTCGGGTGCCGCTCGGTTCTCCGGGGCACCAGGGTACGCCGCGGCCGTGATCGCCGTGGCGGGCGGCGGGGCCGCACCCGACGATGCTGCGGCAGTTCGCGGGCCGGCGCGAACCCTTTTTCCGGCTGTTCACGCCCTTCACAGCGCTCGCGGCGCGCCCGGTCTTCCCGACGCCCCGCCTTCCCGGCGCCCGGACCGGGGCGTCCGCGGCCGTCACGACGGTCGGCGGGGCGGGACGGGCACCCGGTCGAGGTCGGCGGCCAGCACCAGTTCGCCGTCGAAGTGCTTGCGGGCGTCGGCCAGGTGCTGGCCGAGGTCCGGGTAGCGCTGGGAGAAGTGGGTCAGCACCAGGGTGCGCACCCCGGCCTCGGCGGCGACCTTGGCGGCCTGCCCGGCGGTGAGGTGGCCGTGCTCCTCGGCGAGCCGGGCGTCGGCGTCGGTGAAGGTCGCCTCGACGACCAGCAGGTCGGCGCCCTCGGCGAGCGCGTGCACGCCCTCGCACAGCCGGGTGTCCATCACGAAGGCGAACCGCTGGCCCGGCCGCGGCTCGCTGACCTCGCCCAGGGTGACGGTGCGGCCGTCCACCTCGATCGCGCCCTCGTGCTGGAGCCGGCCCACCGCCGGGCCGCGCACGCCGAGGGCGGCGAGCCGCTCCGGCACCAGCCGGCGGCCGTCCGGCTCGGACAGCCGGTAGCCGAAGGACTCCACCGGGTGGTCCAGCCGGACGGCGTCCAGCGCGAAGCGGGCGCCGGGCGCGGGCAGCGGCCCGGGCTCGTCGATCGGGCGGGGCCGCAGCACGGCCGTCTCGTGGTACGCGGTGGAGTGCCGCAGCCGCTCGAAGTAGACCTCGCCGGAGGCCGGGAAGTAGACGTCGACCGGGTGCGGGACCCGGTCGAGGTTGATCCGCTGGATCACCCCGGCGAGGCCCAGGCAGTGGTCCCCGTGGAAGTGGGTGACCGCGATCCTGGTGATCTGGGTGGCGGTGACCCCGGCGTGCAGCATCTGGCGCTGGGTGCCCTCACCGGGGTCGAACAGCAGGCCCTCGCCGTCCCAGCGCAGCAGGTAGCCGTTGTGGTTGCGGTGCCGGGTGGGCACCTGGCTGGCGGTGCCGAGGACGACGAGTTCGCGCGAGGACACCTGCGGTCAGACCATGCGCTCGGTCATCGACATCCCGCCGAGCACGTGGACGTGCGCGTGGAAGACGGTCTGCCCGGCGCCCGCACCGGTGTTGAAGATCAGCCGGTAGTCCTCGATGCCCTCGTCCCGGGCCACCGCGCCCGCCTCGGCGAGGAGTTCGCCGGCGATCTCCGGCTCGGCGGCGGCCAGCGCGGCCGCGTTCGGGTAGTGCGCGTGCGGGATCACCAGCACGTGCACGGGCGCCTTGGGGGCGATGTCGCGGAAGGCGAGGGTGCGCTCGGTCTTGCGCACCACGGTCGCCGGGATCTCGCCCGCCACGATCTTGCAGAACAGGCAGTCGGGCTGCGGCTCGCCGGCCATGGCGCTCTCCTCGGGATCGGTACGTCGGGTGGTGGGGCGGTACGGGCGCAGCCTAGCCGAGCGCGGCGACGGCCCGCTGGTACTCCTGGAGGTGCTTCCAGCGCACCGCGCGCATGCCGACGACGTCGCCGTCGTCCGTGTCGAAGTCCTCGGTGAGGAAGGCGACCGCGAGGATGACGAAGCCGAGCAGCCAGCGCCTGGTGAGCCGCCAGGTGTTCGGCCGCATCACGCCCTTGCGGCGCACCACCCGCATCGCCATGATCCCCTTGCCGACGCTGAAGCCGGTCAGCCGGGCGAGCACCACCTGGTTGAGGAAGGACGCGCCGAGGCCGACCAGCAGCAGCGCCACGAAGTAGGGCACCACCGGCCCGCCGCTCTGCACGGCGTGGCCGGCCACGTGCCGGGTCCTCGGGCGGCTCGCGGCGTTGGCGGCGACGAAGCCGAGGCCGACCGCGAACAGCCAGTCCAGCACGATCGCCAGGAACCGCCGGCCGCCGCCCGCCTCCTTGGGGCAGGGCGGCAGCGCCCGCCGCGGCGGCTCGGGCCGCGGGGAGGGGGTCGGGTACGGCTGCGGGTACCCCTGCGGTGCGGGCGCCGGCGGCTGCGCGTACCCCTGCGGTGCGTACCCCTGCTGCGGGTACGGCTGCGGCGGGTACGGCTGCGCGGGCGGGTAGCCCTGCTGCGGGTACGGCTGGGCCGGCGGATGGGGCTGCGGCTGCTGTGCGTAAGGATTCTGGCCGTACTGCGGCGGCGGGTAGCCCTGCGCCATGGTGGTTCCCCCGTGAGCTGTGGATCAAGAAGCAGCCCCGCATCCTACCCACGCCCCCGCGCCCGGGAGCAGGACGTCGGACCGGCCGACTTCCCGCTCCCGAAACCACTCCTGCGGGCCTCAGGCCCAGGGCAGCGGCGGCGCCGTGCGGGCCGGGGTCCCGGCGAGCTCCGCCAGGGCCAGCCGGACGCCCTCGGCCAGCTGCGGGTCCTCACCGGCCGCCCAGTGGTGCGGGGCGAACGGCACCTCGACGTCCGGGTCGACGCCGTGGTTCTCCAGGCCCCAGCCGTAGTTCTCCAGCCAGAGCGCGTACTTGGGCTGGGTGACCAGGGTGCCGTCGACCAGCCGGTAGCGGCTGTCGATGCCGATCACCCCGCCCCAGGTGCGGGTGCCGACCACCGGGCCGATCCCGAGCGCCTGGACGGCCGCGTTGACCACGTCGCCGTCCGAGCCGGTGAACTCGTCGGCGAGCGCGACCACCGGCCCGCGCGGGGCGTCCGCCGGGTACGGCACCGGGTGGTCGGTGTCCCGGATGACGTCCCAGCCGATGATCCGGCGGGCCAGCTTCTCGATCACCAGCTGCGAGGTGTGGCCGCCCCGGTTCCCCCGGACGTCGACCACCAGGCCCTCCCGGGCCATCTCGCTGCTCAGGTCGCGGTGCAGCTGCGCCCAGCCGGCCGTCTGCATGTCGGGCAGGTGGAGGTAGCCCAGCCGCCCGCCGGACAGCTCGCGCACCGCGGCCCGCCGCCCGGCCACCCAGTCGTGGTAGCGCAGCGCCTCCTCGTCGGCGAGCGGGACGACCACCGGGTGGCGCCGGTCGGTGCCGTCCTTCCCGGCCACGGTCAGCTCGACCGGCTGCCCGGCGGTGCCGGCCAGCAGCGGGGCCGGTCCGGTGACCGGGTCCACCGGGCGGCCGTTGACGGCGAGCAGCGCGTCGCCCGGGCGGATCGCGGCGCCGGGCGCGGCCAGCGGCGAGCGGGCCCGGGGGTCGGAGGACTCCCCGGGCAGGATCCGGCCGATCCGCCAGCGCTCGCCGTCCCGGACCAGGTCGGCGCCGAGCAGGCCCTGGCGGCGGGCCGGCTCGGTGTACCGGCCGTACGGGATCACGTAGGCGTGCGAGGTGCCGAGTTCGCCGTGCACCTCCCAGAGCAGGTCGACCAGTTCGTCGTGCGAGCCGACCCGATCGACCAGCGGCCGGTAGCGCTCCAGCACCCCGGCCCAGTCCACGCCGGAGAGGTCGGGGCGCCAGAAGTTGTCCCGCATCAGCCGGCCGTTCTCGGCGTACATCTGCCGCCACTCGGCGGCCGGGTCGACGGTCACCCGCAGCCGGGCGAGGTCGACGGTGGTCTCCTCGTCGTCGCCGCCCTTGTGGTCGGCCGGGACGACCCGCAGCTCGCCCTCGTCCAGCACGGCCACCCGGGTGCCGTCCGCGCTGACCGCGAACTCGTCCAGGCCGTGCACCAGTTGCTCGACCCGGCGCTTGCGCAGGTCGAAGCGCTCCAGCACCGGGCGGGGCCGGTCGTCGTCCAAGGAGGCGGCCCCGTCGCCGAGTTCGCCCATCAGCGGGGCCCTGGTCCAGAGCACGCCGTCCTTGGCCGCGGCGAGGTCCTCGAAGCGGCCGCCCTCGACCGGGAAGGGGATGATCCGGTCGGCGATGCCGTCCAGGTCGACCCTGGTCACCGGCGCGGCGTCGGCCGCCGCCTCCTCGCCGTCCGCCTTCCTGGCCTTCGGCTCGTCCTCCTCCCCGCCGAGCGGGCGCCCGGCCCGCTGCGGCCCGAACGGGGAGGGCGTGTCGGCGGCCAGGGTGACCAGGTACGGGCGGCAGCCGTTCGGGAAGGACAGGTCGAAGACGTGCGCGTCGTAGACCGGGTCGAAGTTGCGCACCGACAGGAAGGCCAGGTAGCGGCCGTCCGCGGTGAAGGCGGGCGAGGTGTCCACGAAGCGCGGCTGGGTGACCTCGCCGACCGTCCGGGTGGCCAGGTTCGCCAGCACGATCTGGCGCAGCGAGTGCGGGCCCATCCCGCGCACCGGACGCGACCAGGCCAGCCAGGCCGAGTCCGGGCTGAAGGCCGGCCCGCCGGGCTCGCCGTCGGCGCTGCGGTCCAGCTCGTGCACGGCGCCGTCGGCCAGCGAGACCAGCAGCACCCGGCCGTCGTGCACGCCGAGCGCGGCCTGCTTGCCGTCCGGGGAGACCACCAGGGAGTTGACCCGGCCGATCCGCCCCGCGGCGAGCCGGCGGCGCTCCTCGCCGTGCAGGTCGGGGGCGTACTCCAGGGCGTCCTCGCCCTCGGCGTCGGTCACCCAGAGCACGCCCTGGGCGCCGTCCTCGCCCGGCACCACCCGGACCAGCCGGCCGCGCACGCCCGGGGTCTCGTCCAGCACCCGGGCCGGGCCCTCGCGGTGGGTCAGCCAGTGCACGCTGCCGCGCACCACCACGGCGCTGCCCCGGCCGGTGCGGTCGGGGGCGACGGAGTCCAGCCAGTGCGCGGCGGGCACCGGGCGGGGGCGGCGCCCGGCCCGCGGACCGGCCGGCCGGACGTCCAGCCGGCGCGGCGCGGCGCCCGCCAGGTCGTCCAGCAGCCAGAGGTCGCCGGCCCGGTGGAACACCACCCGGGTGCCGTCGGTGGTGGCGTTCCGGGCGTAGAAGCCGTCCGGGTCGGTGGTGTGGCGGCGCAGGTCGGTGCCGTCCGGGCGGCTGGACCACAGCTCGCCGACGCCCTCGTGGTCGGACAGGAAGGCGATCCGCTCCCCTGCCCACATCGGGGAGTCCAGCTGCCCGTCCAGCTCCGCGTGGACGCGGACGAACTCGTCCCGGCCGAGCCACAGCTTGCCGGCCCGCCCGCCCCGGTAGCGCTTCCACCAGGCCGGGTCACGGCCGTTGACGCTGCTCAGCAGCACGCGGTCGCCGCCCGGCTCGAAGGCCAGGCCGCCGACCGGCCCGTACGGCAGCCGCTGCGGCTCGCCGCCGTCCAGCGGCACCGCGTGCGCCCAGGTGCGGCGCGGGCTGGCCTCGCCGGCGGCGGTGGCGGCGATCGGGCGGCCGTCGGCGGTCCAGCCGAGCACCCTGGTCTGGTGGCTGCCCCAGTAGGTGAGCCGGCGCGACGGACCGCCGTCCACCGGCACCACGTGCACCTCGGGGGCGCCGTCCCGGGTGGAGGTGAAGGCGAGGTGCCGCCCGTCCGGGGAGAACCTCGGGTGGTGGACCGGCAGGTGGTCCGCCGTCAGCCGCCAGGCCCGGCCGCCGTCCAGCGGGGCGAGCCAGAGGTCGTCCTCGGCGACGAAGGCGACCAGGTCGCCGTGCAGGTGGGGGTGGCGCGGGTAGGCGCCGGCCGGGGTGCTCAGGGAGTCCGTCACCCGGCCAGCCTAGGCAGGTGCGCGGACGGTCTGCGCCGTTTTCCGCAGACTCCCGGCGCCGCCCGCGGACGGCCGTCGCGCGCTCGCGCCGGGTGCCGTCGGGGGGCGCTGCAACAAACGTCAGGACCAGCGCCCGGTGCGCCCGAGCAGCAGCGCGCCGGCGGCCACCCCGGCGGTGGAGGTGCGCAGCACCGAGGGGCCCAGCCGGTACGGCTTCGCGCCCGCCTCGGCGAAGGCGGCCAGCTCCTCCGGGGAGACCCCGCCCTCCGGGCCGACCACCAGGACGATGTCCCCGCCCTCCGGCAGCCCGGCGTGCGCGAGCGGCTCGGCGCCCTCCTCGTGCAGCACGGCGGCGAACGCGGCCCCGGCCAGCACCGGCGTCAGCTGCCGGGTGGTCATCACGTCCCGCACCAGGGGGAAGCGCAGCCGGCGGGACTGCTTGCCCGCCTCCCGGGCGGTGGCCCGCCACTTGGCGAGCGCCTTGGCGCCGCGGTCGCCCTTCCACTGGGTGATGCAGCGCGAGGCGGACCACGGGATCACCACGTCCACGCCGACCTCGGTCATCGTCTCCACGGCCAGCTCGCCGCGGTCGCCCTTGGGCAGCGCCTGGACGACCACGATCCGCGGCGCGGGCTCCGGTTCCCGGCGCACGGCGGCGACCGCCACGTCGACCTCGTCCTTGCCGAGCACCTCGGCGACCGTGCCGTCCACGCCGAGCCCCAGCCCGTCGGCCAGGGTCACCGCCTCGCCCGGCTGCAGCCGCTTCACCGCGGCCGCGTGCCGCCCCTCCGGGCCGTCCAGGCGCACCACGGCCCCGGGCGCGGCGGTGGCGATCCGCTCGGTCTCGACGAAGAAGACGGGCGCGGTCATGACGGGGAACCTCCGAAAGTGGGACGGGAACACGGAAGGGGTGCCGGGGGCCTTCCCCCGGCACCCCTCCGCGGACGACTACCGGCCGTTGAAGGCGTCCTTCAGCCGGGAGAACAGGCCCTGCTGGCCCGGCGCGAACTGGCCGGACGGCCGCTCCTCGCCGCGCAGCACCGCGAGGCGGCGCAGCAGCTCCTCCTGCTCGGCGTCGAGCTTGCTGGGCGTCTTCACCTCGACGTGCACTATCAGGTCGCCCCGGCCGCCGCCGCGCAGGTGGGTGATGCCCCGGCCGTGCAGCGGGATCGACTGGCCGGACTGGGTGCCGGGCCGGATGTCGACCTCCTCCAGGCCGTCCAGGGTCTGCAGCGGCACCTGGGTGCCGAGCGCGGCCGCCGTCATCGGGATGGTGACGGTGCAGTGCAGGTCGTCCCCGCGCCGCTGGAAGATGGTGTGGGTGGTCTCGGCGATCTCCACGTACAGGTCGCCGGCCGGGCCGCCGCCGGGGCCGACCTCGCCCTCGCCGGCCAGCTGGATCCGGGTGCCGTTGTCGACACCGGCCGGGATCTTGACGGTCAGGGTGCGGCGGGCCCGCACCCGGCCGTCGCCGGCGCACTCCGGGCACGGGGTCGGCACGACGGTGCCGAAGCCCTGGCACTGCGGGCAGGGGCGGGAGGTCATGACCTGGCCCAGGAAGGACCGGGTGACCTGGGAGACCTCGCCCTTGCCGCGGCACATGTCACAGGTCTGCGCGGAGGTGCCGGGGGCCGCGCCCTCGCCGCTGCAGGTGGTGCAGGTGACGGCGGTGTCGACCTGGAGTTCCTTGGTGGTGCCGAAGGCGGCCTCCTCCAGGGTGATCTCCAGCCGGATCATGGCGTCCTGGCCGCGGCGGGTGCGCGAGCGCGGGCCGCGCTGGCCGGCCGCGGCGCCGAAGAAGGCGTCCATGATGTCGGAGAAGCCGAAGCCGGCCGCGCCGGCCCCGAAGCCGCCCGCCCCGCCGCCGCCCGGGGACAGCGGGTCCCCGCCGAGGTCGTAGACCTGACGCTTCTGCGGGTCGGAGAGCACCTCGTAGGCGGCGTTGATCTCCTTGAACCGCTCCTGCGTCTTCGGGTCCGGGTTGACGTCCGGGTGCAGTTCGCGTGCCAGGCGCCGGAACGCCTTCTTGATCTCGTCCTGCCCCGCATCCCGTCGGACGCCGAGTACCGCGTAGTAGTCCGTGGCCACCAAATGCTCCGCTTGTTCCGCCTGTAGTAGTGCTGCGACTGGTTAGCCGCCGTTAAGGGTTTCAACGACGGCCGCTTGCTAGGACTCGGCCAGGATCTGGCCCACGTACCGCGCCACCGCTCGCACCGCCCCCATTGTGCCCGGGTAGTCCATCCGGGTCGGACCGATCACACCCAGTTTCGCCACGCTCTCGTCGCCCGAACCGTAGCCGACCGAAACGATCGAGGTGGAATTCAGCCCCTCGTAGGCGTTCTCCCGCCCGATCCGGACCGTCATCGCGGCGTCCGCGGTCTCACCCAGGAGGCGGAGCAGGACGACCTGCTCCTCCAGGGCCTCCAGCACGGGCTGGATGGTGAGCGGGAAGTCGTGCCCGAAGCGGGTCAGGTTGGCCGTGCCGGCCAGCATGATCCGCTCCTCGTTCTGCTCGGCGAGCGTCTCGAACAGGGTCGCCAGGACCGTGCTGACGGTCGGCCGGTCGGCCTGCTCGAAGTGCGCCGGCAGCTCCTCCAGCAGCCCCGGGACCTCGGGGAGGCGCCGGCCGGCGGCCCTCGCGTTGATCCGGGCCCGCAGGTCCGCCAGCACCGTCTCGCCGACCGCGCCCGGGCAGTCGACCATCCGCTGCTCGACCCGGCCGGTGTTGGTGATCAGCACCAGCATCACCTTCGCCGGGGCCAGCGCCACCAGCTCGATGTGCCGGACGGTGGAGCGGCTCAGCGAGGGGTACTGCACCACCGCGACCTGCCGGGTCAGCTGGGCGAGCAGCCGCACCGTGCGGGCGACCACGTCGTCCAGGTCGACCGCGCCGTCCAGGAAGTGCCGGATGGCCCGGCGCTCGGGGGCGCTCATCGGCTTGATCTCGGCGAGCTTGTCGACGAAGAGGCGGTACCCCTTGTCGGTCGGGATGCGGCCGGCGCTGGTGTGCGGCTGGTGGATGTACCCCTCCTCCTCCAGCGCCGCCATGTCGTTGCGGACGGTCGCCGGGGAGACCCCGAGGTTGTGCCGTTCCACCAGGGCCTTGGAACCGACCGGCTCCTCGGTGCCCACGTAGTCCTGCACGATCGCGCGGAGCACGGCGAGCTTGCGTTCGTCCAGCTGGCGGACCTCACCGGCCATGGGGCACGCACCTCCGTCTTCGCACGTTGTCCGACTGTGTCCCTCGCTGCTGCGGGCCCCTCCGGGAAGCCCCCGTTCCTGGCACTCTGAACACGCGAGTGCCAAAACCGTACCTGCCAGTGTACGGCCCGGGTCCTACGGCAGGAACGGCCCGACCGGGGTGATCCTCCCCGCAGTTCCGCCCACGGCCCGCGGGGCCCCGGCGGTTCGGTCCGGTCGGCGCCGGGGTGGTGCCGGGAGGCCGTCCGGGTGGCAGCATCGAAAGCGACGGCGAACGGAGGAGCAAGCGATGTCGAGCTCGGGCCAGCACACCCTCCCCCAGCCTCCGGCCGGGGGTACCCCCTTCGCGCCCGACCGCGGCCTGACCGGCCGCATGGTCGCCACGATGTTCGTGATCGGGCTGCTGTACGTCGGTTTCACGGGCCTGCTGATCGCGCTGCTGCGCGGCGCCTGGCCACTGATCGTGCTGATCTCCGGCGGGCTGTTCGTGGCCCAGTTCTGGTTCAGCGACCGGATCACCGAGCGGGCGATGGGCGCCCACCGGGTGTCCCCGGAGGAGTTCCCCCAGCTGCACGGCACCGTCGACCGGCTCTGCGCGCTGGCCGACATGCCCAAGCCCCGGGTGGCGGTCGCCGACAACGACATGCCGAACGCCTTCGCCACCGGCCGCAACCCGCAGAACGCGGTGGTCTGCGTGACCACCGGGCTGCTGCGCCGGCTGGAACCGGAGGAGCTGGAGGGCGTGCTCGCGCACGAGCTGTCGCACGTCGCCCACCGGGACGTCGCGGTGATGACGATCGCCGGCTTCCTCGGCGTCCTCGCCGGGGCGATGACCCGGATCGCCGTGTACGGCGGGTTCATGGGCGGCGGGCGCAACAACAACGACCAGAGCGCGGCCGTCCTGGCGCTGGTCGTCCCGCTGGTGTCGATGGTCGTCTACGCGATCAGCTTCCTGCTCACCCGGCTGCTGTCCCGCTACCGCGAGCTGGCCGCGGACCGGGCCGCCGCCCAGCTCACCGGCCGGCCCAGCGCCCTGGCCGCCGCGCTCACCAAGGTGACCGGGCAGATCGCCGCCATCCCCACCAAGGACCTGCGCCAGGCGCAGCCGTACAACGCCTTCTACTTCGCCCCCGCGCTGAGCGCCCGGGAGGCCGCCTCGCAGCTGCTGTCCACCCACCCGAGCCTGGAGCAGCGGCTGGCGCAGCTGGCGCGGATCTCCGAGCAGCTCGGCCGCTGACGCCCCCGTTCCCGCCCGTTCCCGAAAGGACCCCCATGGGATTCCTGGACGCCCTGTTCGGCCGCAGCAAGCCCGTCAGGCCCGACCTCGACCAGCTGTTCGGCGTGCCGTCCGCCGCGCTCACCCTGGAGGCCGGGGCCGGCTTCACCCCCACCGGGCTCGGCTCGGTCTGCTTCGCCGCCGTCGAGGGCGCGGCCTTCGTCCAGGTCGAGCAGCAGGTCCGGGCGCTGCTGGACGCCGACACCGGCCGCGGCGGAGTCCCGGTGGAGGCCTCCCGGGACGCCTACGGCTACTCCTGGCTGCTGGCCCGGCACCGGCCCGAGGAGCTGCCGGAGCTGGTGAACGACCTGCACGCGGTCAACAGCGAGCTGGAGGCGAACGGCTTCGGGCCGCAGCTGCTCTGCTCGCTGGTGGGCTTCCGTGATCCGCGGGGGCGGTCGCTGGCCCTGGTCTACCTCTACAAGCGGGGCACCTTCTACCCCTTCGCCCCGGTGCCCGGCGGCGGGGAGAAGCGCGACAGCGCGCTGGAGCTGCAGGTCAACGCGCTGCTGGGGAACGACCTGCGGCTGGAGAAGGACCTGGGCCGCTGGTTCCCGGTCTGGGGCGCGCCGGGCCTCTGACGCGCCGTCCGCCCTCCCTATGATCACCCGTATGCGCAGCCGCCAGTACGGACCCGACCTGACCCCGCCGTGGAAGAAGCAGCAGCCCGCCCCGGAGGTGCCCGCCGAGCGGGACCTGGTGGTCGAGGAGGCGGCGACCGGCTTCTGCGGGGCGGTGGTGCGCTGCGAGAAGACCGCCGAGGGGTTCACCGTCACCCTGGAGGACCGCTTCGGCAAGCACCGGGTGTTCCCGCTGGTGCCGCGCGGCTTCCTGCTGGAGGGCCGGGTCGTCACCCTGGTCCGCCCCACCGGCCCGGCGGCACCCCGCACCCCGGCCCGCACCGCCTCCGGCTCGATCGCCGTCCCGAACGCCCGCGCCCGGGTCGCCCGGGAGTCCCGCATCTACGTCGAGGGCCGGCACGACGCCGAGCTGGTCGAGCGGGTCTGGGGCGACGACCTGCGGGTCGAGGGCGTGGTCGTCGAGTACCTGCGCGGCATCGACGACCTGCCCGCGATCGTCGCCGACTTCGCCCCCGGCCCCGGCCGCCGCCTCGGAGTCCTGGTCGACCACCTCCTCCCGGGGACGAAGGAGCACCGCATCGCCGCCCAGGTCACCGGGGACTCGGTGCTGGTCGTCGGCCACCCCTACATCGACGTCTGGCAGGCCGTGAAGCCCTCGTCCGTGGGCATCCCCGCCTGGCCCGCCGTCCCCCGGGGCGAGGACTGGAAGGAGGGCACCTGCCGCCGCCTCGGCTGGCCGGTGGACACCCCGGCGGCCTGGAAGCACATTCTCTCCAAGGTGAACTCCTACAAGGACCTGGAGCCCGAACTCCTCGGCCGGGTCGAGGAGTTGATCGACTTCACGGCCCTGCCGGGTCAGGAGTAGGTCTGGAATTCCGAGGTGTCGAGCGTGATGTCCAGCAGGTCGAGCTGAATCGGGTCACCGAACTTCGTGGTCCGCTCGGACCAGTACACCGGGGCGCCCGAAGCCGTATCGGTGGTCAGTTCGGTGAGGAGCACACAGACGCCCTTGAGCGGATCAACGATGAGGTACGCCGGGATCCCGCCCTGGGCGTACATCTCACGCTTGATCCGGTAGTCCCGGTGCACGCTGGTCTTGGAAACCACCTCGACCACAACGGTCACCGCGGAGGCGGGCAGCAAGCGGCCCGCCTCCGGGACGGCACCACGCTCGAAGACGACGAGGTCCGGCTGCGGTTCACTGGCCTCACCGGAGATGATCAGGTCCTGGGTCTGAAGCGTTCGCCATCGGTCGTAGGGGGTCTGGTGCTGAATCCCGGAGACGATGAGGTTGTGGACCATGTCAGGCCCCGCCATCATCACGATTTCCCCCCTGATGAGTTCGGCCTTGACGCCTTCCGGCACCTCCAGGTTCTCGAAGATCCCGGTCATCCGATCATCGATGGCGGTCATCGCACGCTCCCTCCGACGGCTGACTCCCACGTTAACGAATGTCAGTCCACCAGGTCACGCACGACGGCGTCCGCGAGCAGCCTCCCCTGGAGGGTGAGGGCGGCGCGGCCCTGCTGGTACGGGCCGGCGGCGAGGAGGCCGTCGGCGAGGTGGCGGTCGGCGGCCCTGCGGCCGGTGGGGGTGAGCAGGTCGAGGGGGATGCCGTCGGCGAGGCGCAGCTCCAGGAGGATGCGCTCGACGCGGCGGTCCTCGTCGGCCAGCACCTCGCGGGCCTGGGCCGGGGTGCGGTGCTCGGCGAGGGCCCGGGCGTAGGCGGCGGGGTGCTTGGCGTTCCACCAGCGGACGCCGCCGACGTGGCTGTGGGCGCCGGGGCCGGCGCCCCACCAGTCGGCGCCGGTCCAGTAGAGCTCGTTGTGGCGGCAGCGGCCCTCGGGGGTGGTGGCCCAGTTGGAGACCTCGTACCAGGAGTAGCCGGCGGCGCTGAGCGCCTCCTCGGCGATCAGGTAGCGGTCGGCGTGCACGTCGTCGTCGATCATCGGCAGTTCGCCGCGCTTGACCCGGGCGGCGAGCCGGGTGCCCTCCTCGACGATCAGCGAGTACGCGGAGACGTGGTCGGGCCCGGCGCCGATGGCGGCGTCCAGGGAGGCCCGCCAGTCGTCGTCGGACTCGCCCGGGGTGCCGTAGATGAGGTCGAGGTTGACGTGCTCGAAGCCGGCCGCGCGGGCCTCGGCCACGCAGGCCTCGGGGCGGCCCGGGGTGTGGTGGCGGTCGAGCAGCCGCAGCACGTGCGGGCGGGCGCTCTGCATGCCGAAGGAGAGCCGGTTGTAGCCGCCCTCGCGCAGTTCGGCCAGGTACGCCGGGTCCACCGACTCCGGGTTGGCCTCGGTGGTGACCTCGGCGCCCTCGGCGAGCCCGAACTCCTCGCGGATCGCGGCGAGCATCTTCACCAGGTCGCGGGCGGGCAGCAGGGTCGGGGTGCCGCCGCCGAGGAAGACCGTCCGCACCGGCAGGTCGGCGTCCCCCAGCACCTTCCGGGCGAGCCGGATCTCGGCGACCACGTTGTCCGCGTACGTCTCCTGCGAGGCGACTGCCCCGGAGGAGCGCAGCTCGGTGGCGGTGTAGGTGTTGAAGTCGCAGTAGCCGCAGCGGCTGGCGCAGTACGGCACGTGCAGGTAGAAGCCGAACGGCCGCGAGCCCAGCCCGGCGAGGGCGTGCGCGGGCAGGGAACCGTCGGACGGCACCGGTTCGCCGTCGGGGAGTGCGGAGGGCATGAGCCCATTGTCCCGTACGGCCCGACCGAACCGGCGAGCCGTACGGGACGGGGGCGGATCAGGCCTCGTTGGCGCCCGCGTACATCGCGGCCACCGCGTCCGCGTAGGTCCGCTCGACCACCGGGCGCTTGATCTTCAGGCTCGGGGTGAGCTCGCCGTGCTCGATGTCCAGGTCGCGCGGCAGCAGGTGGAACTTCTTGATCGTCTGCCAGCGCTGGAGGTCGCCGTTGACCCGCCGGACGAAGCCCTCGATCAGCTCGTGCACGGCCGGCTCGGCGGCCAGCTCGGCGTAGGACTTCCCGGCCAGGCCGTGCTCGGCGGCCCACGGCAGCAGCACCGACTCGTCCAGGCCGATCAGCGCGGTGCAGTAGTTGCGGCCGTTGCCGATCACCAGGATGTTGCTGACGAACGGGCAGACCGCCTTGAACTTGCCCTCGACCTCGCTGGGCGCCACGTACTTGCCGCCGGAGGTCTTGAACAGGTCCTTCTTGCGGTCGGTGATCCGCAGGAAGCCGTCCGGGCTGAGCTCGCCGATGTCCTCGGTGTGGAACCAGCCGTCCGGCTCCAGCACCTCGGCGGTCTTCTCCGGCAGGTTGTGGTAGCCGCGCATGACGCCCGGCCCGCGCAGCAGGACCTCGCCGTCCTCGGCGATCCGCACCTCGGTGCCGGGCAGCGGGCGGCCCACCGTGCCGATCCGCACGTCCTCGGCGCGGTTGACGCAGGAACCGGCGCTGGTCTCGCTCAGGCCGTAGCCCTCCAGGATCGGCACCCCGGCGCCGATGAAGAAGTAGCCGATCTCCGGGGCGAGCGCGGCGCTGCCGGAGACCGCGCCGCGCAGCCGGCCGCCGAAGGCCGCCCGGATCTTCGAATACACCAGCTTGTCGGCGAGCGCGTGCTGCACCCGCAGGCCCAGCGGGGCGCTCTCGGCCCCGGTGGCGATCCGGCTCTCCTGCACCGCCCGGGCGTGCGCGCGGGCCACCTTGGCGGCCCACAGGAAGACCTTGTACTTGGCACCGCCCTCGGATCTGGCCTTGCCGGCGATGCCGTTGTAGACCTTCTCGAAGATGCGCGGCGCCGAGGCCATGATGGTCGGCCGGATCGCCGGCAGGTTGTGGATGATCCGGTCCACCCGGCCGTCCAGCGCCATCACGTGCCCGGTGGCGATCTGCCCGGAGATCAGCGTCTTGCCGAACACGTGCGACAGCGGCAGCCACATGAACTGCACGTCGTCCGGGCCCAGCAGCCCGCTGGCCTCCTGCGCCCGGCCCTCGTACGCCCAGCAGTCGTGCACCAGGCGCACGCCCTTGGGGCGGCCGGTGGTGCCGGAGGTGTAGATGAGGGTGGCCAGCTGCTCCTTGCCGAGCCCGTCGACGGCCTTCTCCACCGCGTCCGGGTGCTCCGCCAGGTACGCGGCGCCGCGCTCCTCCAGCTCGGCCAGGGTGAGCAGCTCCAGGCCGGCCGTCCCGGGGGCCTCGCCGGGCGCGTCGAAGAGGATCACGGTGCGCAGCTCGGGCAGCTGGTCGATCTGCTCGACGGCCTTGGCCAGCTGGGCCTCGTTCTCGGCGAACAGCGCCCGGGAGCCGGAGTCGGAGAGGATGAACGCGGTCTCGTCCGCGTTGGTGCTCGGGTAGACGGTGGTGATCGCGGCGCCCGCGCACATGGCGCCGAGGTCGGCGAGGACCCATTCGAGCCGGGTCGAGGAGGCCAGGGCCACCCGGTCCTCGGGCCGGATGCCGAGCGCCATCAGGCCGGCGGCCACCGCCCTGACCCGGGCCGCGGTCTGCGCCCAGGTGAGCGAGCGCCACTGCTCGGCGCCGGGCGCGCCGTCGGCGGCCTGCTCGTCCACGGGCGAGGGGTAGCGGTAGGCCTCGGCGTTCGGGGTCAGGGCGACCCGCTCCAGGAACAGGTGGGCGACGGAGGCGGGGCGCCCGGCGACGAGGTCGGGCCTGCCGGAGTCGATCAGGGACTGCGCGGAACTCAACGAGGACCTCCGGGGGCGGGTGGCCGTCTGAGGGATTGTCGCGGCGTCCGTGGGGGCGGTCGCCGGGCCCCCGGTTCACCTGAGCGGTACCGGTCAGTAACAAAGGGGCAATCAGCAGCCTAGGGGGAAACCGGTCATTCCGTAAGGGGGCAGCGCCCGACGGCACGCCCCCGCCGCACCGGTGCCGCACCCGTGCCGGCCCCCTCCGGACCGGTGCCGCGCCCGTACCGCACCGGCGCCGAACCCGGCCGTTCGGCAAAGGCCCGGCAAACCTCAGGCTCCCGCACGCCGAATGACCTGTACGACGCTACAGAACACCGAGAATTGGGATGCGAACCCGCCCGGCTACGACAAGAGTGTGCTAGTGCTGATCAGACTGTTGAGGGCGTACCTGCGCCCGTACTCCCGACCGATCACCCTGCTGGTGCTGCTCCAGCTGGTGTCCACCCTCGCGGCGCTCTACCTGCCGACACTCAACGCCGACATCATCGACGACGGGGTGGTCAAGGGCGACACCGGCTACATCCTGCGCGTCGGCGGGGTGATGATCGCGGTCACCGTCCTGCAGGCGCTGTGCTCCATCGGCGCCGTCTTCATCGGCGCCCGCACCGCCATGGCCTTCGGCCGGGACGTCCGCGCCGCCGTCTTCGACCGGGTGCAGAGCTTCTCCGCCCGCGAGGTCGGCCAGTTCGGCGCCCCCTCGCTGATCACCCGCACCACCAACGACGTCCAGCAGGTCCAGATGCTCGCCCTGATGAGCTTCACGCTCATGGTCGCCGCGCCGATCATGTGCGTCGGCGGCATCATCATGGCGCTCAACCAGGACGTCCCGCTGTCCGGCCTGCTGCTCGCCGTCATCCCCGCGCTCGGCGTCGTCGTGGTCCTGCTGGTCCGCGCCCTGCGCCCCCGGTTCCGCAGCATGCAGGAGCGGATCGACACCGTGAACCGGGTCCTGCGCGAGCAGATCACCGGCATCCGGGTCATCCGCGCCTTCGTCAAGGACGACCAGGAGCAGGCCCGCTTCGCCGGCGCCAACGAGGACCTCACCCACGTCGCCCGCCAGGTCGGGCGGCTGATGTCCATCATGTTCCCCGCCGTCATGCTGGTGGTGAACGTCTCCAGCGTCGCCGTGCTCTGGTTCGGCGCCCACCGCATCGACGACGGCGCCATGGAGATCGGCGCGCTCACCGCGTTCCTCTCCTACCTGATGCAGATCCTGATGAGCGTCATGATGGCCACCTTCATGTTCATGATGGTGCCGCGCGCCGAGGTCTGCGCCGAGCGCATCGAGGAGGTCCTCGGCACCGACAGCAGCGTCGTGCCGCCCACCGCCCCCGTCACCGAGGTGCCGCGCCGCGGCGACCTGGAGCTGCGCGACGTCGACTTCCGCTACCCCGGCGCCGAGGCCTCGGTGCTGCGCGGCATCGACCTCACCGCCCGCCCCGGCGAGACCACCGCCATCATCGGCTCCACCGGCAGCGGCAAGTCCACCCTGCTCGGCCTCGTCCCCCGGCTCTTCGACGCCACCTCCGGCCAGGTCCTGCTGGACGGCGTGGACGTGCGCGAACTCGCCCCCGCCGCACTGGCCGAGACCGTCGGCATCGTCCCGCAGAAGCCCTACCTCTTCTCCGGCACCGTCGCCAGCAACCTCCGCTACGGCCGGCCCGACGCCACCGACGAGGAGCTCTGGCACGCCCTGGAGATCGCCCAGGCCAAGGAGTTCGTCGAGAAGCTGCCCGAGGGCCTGGACGCCCCCATCGCCCAGGGCGGCGGCAACGTCTCCGGCGGCCAGCGCCAACGCCTGGCCATCGCCCGGACACTGGTGCGCCGGCCCTCCGTCTACCTCTTCGACGACTCCTTCTCCGCGCTCGACTACGCCACCGACGCCAAGCTCCGCAAGGCCCTCGCCCGCGAGACCTCCGACGCCACCGTCCTGATCGTCGCCCAGCGCGTGTCCACCATCCGCGACGCCGACCGGATCATCGTCCTCGACGAGGGCGCCGTCGTCGGCACCGGAACCCACCACGAGCTGATGGCCGACAACCCGACGTACCGGGAGATCGTGCTCTCCCAGCTCACCGAGCAGGAGGCGGCGTGACCACGCCCGGCAAGAAGCCCGACCTGAACAAGGGGCCGGCCCCGAGAGACGCCGCCCCGAAGGCCGACCCGAAGGACGCCCCGAAGGCCGACCTGAAGAAGGACGCCGCCGCGGACGCCGGGCTGCCCAGCGACTCGCAGGCCGCCGCCGCCCGCCGCGGCCCGGCCGGCCCCGGCCGCTTCATGGGCGGCCAGGGCACCGAGAAGTCCATGGACTTCAAGGGATCCGGCAAGCGCGTCCTCGGCCTGCTGCGCCCCGAACGCAACACCCTGATCGGCGTCCTGGTCCTCGGCGTGCTCGGCATCGGCTGCGCCGTCATCGGCCCCAAGATCCTCGGCGACGCCACCGACCTGATCTTCGCCGGCGTCGTCGGCGCCCGCTTCCAGGCCGGCGCCTCCAAGGAACAGGTCGTCGACGGGCTGCGCGCCCACGGCGACGGCGGCGTCGCCGACCTGCTCGCCTCCGTCGACTTCGTCCCCGGCCAGGGCATGGACTTCGGCGCCATCGGCAGCGTCCTGCTCTGGGTGCTCGGCATCTACGTCGCCTCCTCCGTCCTCGGCGTCTTCCAGGGCCGGCTCGCCACCAACGCCATCCAGGCCGCCAGTTACCGGCTGCGCCAGGACGTCGAGGCCAAGCTCGCCCGGCTGCCGCTCAGCTACTTCGACAAGCAGCCGCGCGGCGAGGTGCTCAGCCGGGTCACCAACGACATCGACAACATCGGCCAGTCCATGCAGCAGACCCTCGGACAGGTCGTCAACTCGCTGCTCACCGTGGTCGGTGTGCTCGCGATGATGTTCTGGATCTCCCCGCTGCTCGCCCTGATCGCGCTGGTCTCGGTGCCCGTCTCGGTGGTCGTCGCCACCAAGGTCGGCAAGCGGGCCCAGCCGCAGTTCGTCCAGCAGTGGAAGTCCACCGGCCAGCTCAACGCCCACATCGAGGAGATGTACACCGGCCACACCCTGGTCAAGGTGTTCGGACGGCAGCAGGAGTCCGCAGAAACCTTCCGCGAGCACAACGAGTCGCTCTACCAGGCCAGTTACAAGGCCCAGTTCATCTCCGGCATCATCCAGCCCGCGATGATGCTGATCGGCAACCTCCAGTACGTGCTGGTCGCCGTCGTCGGCGGCCTGCGGGTGGCCAGCGGCGCGCTGTCCATCGGCGACGTCCAGGCGTTCATCCAGTACTCCCGGCAGTTCAGCCAGCCGCTCACCCAGGTCGCCAGCATGGCCAACCTGGTGCAGTCCGGCGTCGCCTCCGCCGAGCGCGTCTTCGAGCTGCTGGACGCCCCCGAGCAGAGCCCCGAACCGGCCATGCCCGAACGGCCCGACGTGGTCCGCGGCCGGGTCGCCTTCCAGGACGTGACCTTCCGCTACGACCCCGAGAAGCCGCTCATCGAGGACCTCTCGCTCAAGGTCGAGCCCGGCCAGACCGTCGCCATCGTCGGCCCCACCGGCGCCGGCAAGACCACCCTGGTCAACCTGCTGATGCGGTTCTACGAGGTCAGCTCCGGGCGGATCACCCTCGACGGCGTGGACATCGCCGCGATGTCCCGCGAGGACCTGCGCTCCGGCATCGGCATGGTGCTCCAGGACACCTGGCTGTTCGGCGGCACCATCGCCGACAACATCGCCTACGGCGCCGAGTCGGCCACCCGCGACCAGGTCGTCGAGGCCGCCAGGGCCGCCCACGTCGACCGCTTCGTGCGCACCCTGCCGGACGGCTACGACACCGTCATCGACGACGAGGGCACCGGCGTCAGCACCGGCGAGAAGCAGCTGATCACCATCGCCCGGGCGTTCCTCGCCCAGCCGTCCATCCTGGTCCTGGACGAGGCGACCAGCTCCGTCGACACCCGCACCGAGGTGCTGATCCAGCGGGCCATGGCCCGGCTGCGCACCGGCCGCACCAGCTTCGTGATCGCCCACCGGCTCTCCACCATCCGGGACGCCGACGTGATCCTGGTGATGGAGAACGGCTCGATCGTCGAACAGGGCTCGCACGACCAGCTGATCGCCGCCGACGGCGCCTACGCCCGGCTCTACCAGGCGCAGTTCGCCGAGGCCGCGGTCGAGGTGGACTGACGCCCGGTCGGTCGGCCTGTCGGCCGACCGGGCGGAGGGCCGGGGCGGGGACCTCCCGCCCC